>NZ_JBHJTK010000029.1:0-92676 GCF_042267665.1 Streptomyces sp. NPDC056224 | reverse complement strand
CGCCGGGCTGGGCGCCGGGTCGTCCCGCGCCCACCGCGACCCGCGCCGCCGGGTCGTCCCCGGCCGGCGGTGCCCGCGCAGCGTCGCGGGGGCCGCCGGGCGGGCCGGCCCGGGCCTCGCCGGAGGAGCGCCGCCTGCGGGGACGGCCACCGCGACCGCCCCCGCGGGAGCGGACCCGCCCCCGCAAGACGGTGGCCGCGCGGTGCGGGCGGCATGGGACCGGACCGGACGATTCCACAGGTCGGGCCGTCAACGGCCGACCTGCCGGGCGGGACCCGGGTCCGACCCGGATTCCCGGGGGCGCGTGCGGCATCGTTAGCTGCGCCGCCTGATGGCGCCGGCGGCCGAGCGGCCTAGAAGCTCGCGGCGTGGGTGGCGGGTCCGCCCCGGAACGGTTCGTGACCCCGGGTCCTCCCCGGAGCGGTTCGTGACCCACGACCGGTGCCCCCGCACCGCACCGCCCCGCGCCGCCCCGCCCTCCGTCGGGGCGGCGCCGACGGTGAACGGGCCCGCCCTGCCCGGGCGGGTCGTGCCGCGTGCTCGTAGCCCGCCGCCGCAGCCCCCGCGCCGCGCCTACCGGTGGCTTCAGGCCTTTTCCGGGTCCGTCAGGTCGATCAGGCGGCAGACCGTCTCGATATCGATCTTGACCTGGGCGATCGAGGCGCGGCCCGACAGCCAGGTGATCAGCGCCGAGTGCCAGGTGTGCTCGATGACCCGGACCGCCGAGAGCTGTTCCGCCGTCGGCGGGGCCTCCAGGCCCATCGCGTCGAGGATGATCGCCGTGGTCAGCCGGGACACCGTGTCCACCTCGGGGCTCACGCTGCGGTCCGCGAAGGTCAAGGCCCGCACCATCGCGTCCGCGAGGTGCGGCTCCCGCTGGAGTGCCCGGAAGGCCCGCATCAGGGTCTCCGCGACCCGCGCCGCCGGGTCGTCCGCGGCCGGCGGGTGCTTGCGCAGCGTCGTGTGCATGTGCTGCAGCTGGTCCTGCATGGTGGCCACCAACAGGTGCACCTTGGACGGGAAATACCGGTACAAGGTGCCCAGCGCCACGCTGGACGACTCCGCGACCTCGCGCATCTGGACGGCGTCGAAGCCGCCCCGGCTCGCCAGCTGGGCACTGGCGTGCAGGATCCGGCGGCGGCGCGCCTCCTGGCGCTCCGTCAAGGGAGGGGACGCCGAGGTGTGGGCGGCCTTCGCTTCCGCTGTCATGTGTCCCGTTCCGAGTCGTTGCGGGCTGATCCGGAGTCAGCATGTCAGGCGCCGAAGCCGTGGCGCGAATCACCTGCTCCGCCTCTTACGGTGTGGTTTCCGGCCGGTAGATTCAATGGTCTCAACGGATCAAGTCTGAAACTTGTTCTACATTATCCGAGCGGTTACGCTCCGGCGAAAGTGCAGGGATGAAGGGGGCCAGGAGTGACCGCTGAGGCCATGGTGACGAGCCCTTTCCCGGGTTCCGCCACCGACGGCGACCGCCCGCTGCGCATCGCGCTCCTCACCTATAAGGGGAACCCGTTCTGCGGTGGCCAGGGCGTCTACGTCCGCCACCTCTCGCGCGAGCTCGTACGCCTGGGGCACTCCGTCGAGGTCATCGGCGCGCAGCCCTATCCGGTGCTCGACACGGGGGCCACGCTCACCGAACTCCCGAGCCTCGACCTCTACCGGCAGCCCGATCCCTTCCGCACTCCCAAGCGCGACGAGTACCGGGACTGGATCGACGCGCTGGAGGTCGCCACCATGTGGACCGGCGGATTCCCCGAGCCGCTGACCTTCTCCCTGCGGGCCCGGCGCCACCTCGCCGCCCGCGCCGGCGAGTTCGACGTCATCCACGACAACCAGACCCTGGGATACGGGCTGCTGGCGGATCTCGGCGCACCCCTGGTGACCACGATCCACCACCCCATCACCGTCGACCGGCAGCTCGACCTCGACGCCGCCACCGACCGCGTGAAGCGGGCCTCCGTGCGGCGCTGGTACGCCTTCACGCGCATGCAGGGCCGCGTCGCCCGGCGCCTGCCCTCCGTGCTCACCGTCTCCGGCTCCTCCCAGCAGGAGATCGCCCAGCACCTCGGCGTCCAGCACGGCCGCATCCACGTCGTTCACATCGGCGCCGACACCGACCTGTGGTCCCCGGACCCCTCCGTCGCCGAGGTGCCGGGCCGCATCGTCACCACCTCCAGCGCCGACGTTCCGCTCAAGGGGCTCGTCCACCTCGTCGAGGCGCTCGCGAAGCTGCGCACCGAGCAGCCCGACGCCCACCTCGTCGTCGTCGGCAAGCGCGCCGAGGAGGGGCCGGTCGCCCGCGCCATCGAGACGTACGGGCTCACCGACGCCGTCCGCTTCGTCAAGGGCATCACCGACACCGAACTCGTCGACCTCGTCCGCAGCGCCCAGGTCGCCTGTGTGCCCTCCCTCTACGAGGGCTTCTCGCTCCCGGCGGCCGAGGCCATGGCCACCGGCACCCCGCTCGTCGCGACCACCGGCGGCGCGATCCCCGAAGTCTCCGGCCCCGACGGCGAGACCTGCCTCGCGGTGCCCCCGGGCGACGCGGGCGCGCTGGCCGCCGCGCTGGGCCGGATGCTGGGCGACCCGCAGCTGCGGGCCCGCCTCGGCGCCGCCGGGCGCGAACGGGTCCTGACCCGCTTCACCTGGGCCAAGGCCGCCGAAGGCACCGCCGCGCACTACCGGGCCGCCATCGAGCGGGCAGCCGCCGGCCGTGCCCGCCGCCCGCGGTGACCTTCCGCCCCGTTCACACCACCCCCGTACACCCCCGCGACCGCGAAGGCAGGACCCCGTGCTGACCGTCGATTTCTCCCGGTTCCCGCTCGCCGCAGGCGACCGTGTGCTCGATCTGGGCTGCGGCGCAGGCCGGCACGCCTTCGAGTGCTACCGGAGAGGCGCCCAGGTGGTCGCCGTCGACCGCAACGGCGAGGAGATCCGCGAGGTCGCCAAGTGGTTCGCCGCCATGAAGGAGGCCGGCGAGGCCCCGGCCGGCGCCACCGCCACCGCCATGGAGGGCGACGCGCTCGCGCTGCCCTTCCCCGACGAGTCCTTCGACGTCGTCATCATCTCCGAGGTGATGGAGCACATCCCCGACGACAAGGGCGTCCTCGCCGAGATGGTCCGCGTGCTCAAGCCCGGCGGGCGCATCGCCATCACCGTGCCGCGCTACGGCCCGGAGAAGATCTGCTGGGCGCTCTCCGACGCCTACCACGAGGTCGAGGGCGGCCACATCCGCATCTACAAGGCGGACGAGCTGCTCGGCAAGATGGAGGCCGCGGGCCTCAAGCCGTACGGCACGCACCACGCGCACGGGCTGCACTCCCCGTACTGGTGGCTCAAGTGCGCCTTCGGCGTCGACAACGACAAGGCGCTGCCCGTCCGGGCGTACCACAAGCTCCTGGTCTGGGACATCATGAAGAAGCCGCTGGCCACGCGCCTCGCGGAGCAGGCCCTCAACCCGGTCATCGGCAAGAGCTTCGTGGCGTACGCGACCAAGCCCCACCTGCCCGTCGACGCCGCGGGCGCCGCGCAGTGACCTCGCCCGGGCGCACCGCACCCGAACACCTCGTCCTGGACGGTGTGCTGACCGCCGAGCAGGCCGCCGAGACCGTCGCCGGCATCCTCGCCGCGCAACGGTCGGACGGCGCCATCCCGTGGTTCCGCGGGCACCACCTCGACCCGTGGGACCACACCGAGGCCGCGATGGCGCTGGACGCGGCCGGGGAGCACGCGGCCGCCGAGAAGGCCTACGAGTGGCTCGCCACCCACCAGAACCGGGACGGCTCCTGGTACGCGGCCTACGCAGACCGGCCGGACGGCGTGGACACCGCCGAGCCGCAGGACGCGAGCCGCGAGAGCAACTTCACGGCGTACATAGCCGTCGGTGTCTGGCACCACTACCTGTCCACCGGCGACGACGCCTTCCTCGACCGGATGTGGCCCGCGGTCTACGCGGCCGTGGAGTGCGTGCTCTCGCTCCAGCAGCCCGGTGGCGAGATCGGCTGGAAGCGGGAGGCCGACGGCACGCCCGTCACGGACGCCCTGCTGACCGGTTCCTCCTCCATCCACCAGGCCCTGCGCTGCGCGCTGGCGATCGCCGAGCACCGCGAGGAGCCGCAGCCCGACTGGGAGCTCGCGGCGGGCGCCCTGCGCCATGCCATAGGCCACCACCCCGAGCGGTTCCTCGACAAGAACCACTACTCGATGGACTGGTACTACCCGGTCCTCGGCGGCGCCCTGGCCGGCTCCGAGGCCAAGGCGCGCATCGAGGAGCGCTGGGACGAGTTCGTCGTCGCGGACCTGGGCGTGCGCTGCGTCCTGCCGAACCCGTGGGTGACGGGCGGCGAGTCCTGCGAGCTGGCGCTCGCCCTGTGGGCGACGGGGGAGTCGGACCGGGCGCTGGAGATCCTGCGCTCGATCACGCACCTGCGCGCCGACAACGGCATGTACTGGACGGGTTACGTGTTCCAGGACGAGGCGGTGTGGCCGGTCGAGCAGACCACCTGGACCGCCGGATCCCTGCTGCTCGCCGTCGCGGCGCTCGGCGGCGACGAGGCCACCACCGAGGTGTTCGGCGGGACCTCGCTCCCGGCCGGCCTGGAGCCCGACTGCTGCGCCTGAGCCGCAGCGGCCGGCCGGTCGGCGCCGGTCGGCCGGGCGGCCCCTGGCTCTGCCGGGCCTAGCGCCGGTAGAGCCAGCCCGCGACGGCGTGTCCGACGAGGACGTAGACCACCGCGGCCAGGCCGTAGCCGACCACGACCTGGACCCATTCGCGGCTGAAGGTGAACAGGTCGTAGGACCAGCCGGCCAGCCAGGACGCGCTGTCGTGGACGAACTCCACCAGCTCGTTGCCGCGGTTGGCGTCCAGCAGGTACAGCAGGATCCACAGGACGATCACGAAGGCGAGCACGTCCGCCACCAGTGCGACGGCCCGGCCAGCCTGATTGCTTCCTCGGGCGTGTACTCGGGTGTGTGTGGGCATGTCACCCGTCTTGCCGGGCGGGCGGGCCGCAAACCCGAACGGGTCCCCCAAGTGGTGGAGCCCCGGGGCCCGGGCGAGGCTGCGGGGGACACCCCACTCCCCGGAGGAACCCGTGTCCCTACCCACGACCGTCCGAATCCGCCGCGCCCTGACGGCGGTGGTCCTGTCCACCGCGCTGCTGGCCGGCGCCACCGCATGCGGCAGCGACGGCGGTGGCGCCGGGAGCCGGAGCGAAGAACTCTCCGCCGCGTCGATGGGGGAGCTGGCGGCCCTCGCGGCCGCGGAACCGGCCGCCGTCGAAGCCGACGAGCTGGCCGCCCCCACCCCCTCGCCCAGCACCTCGGCCGAGAAGCAGAAGTTCGCCAAGGCGCGCTTCGTCGCCAACGCGGGGCTCGCGGCCGGGGCGACGTACCAGTGGATCATCAAGCCGTACCGCGCCGGCAAGTTCAAGAAGGGCGCGAAGGGCCGTACGTTCGCGCTCATCAAGGCCGGCCTCGCGGGTGCCTTCGCGTACAACCGGTTGAAGGCGGCCGCCGACAACGCCAAGGGCGACCCGCTGCTGTCGAAGGCGCTCGTCCCGCTGACGGCGGGCATCGAGTCCCTCAAGGGCCTCGGCAGCAAGCTGCGCAAGGGGCAGGCCGGTGACGGCGACATCGCCTCCTTCGACAACGTCATCAGCGGCGTCAAGGACGCGGGCAAGAGCGCGGGAGCCGAGGTGACCGACCAGGTCCCCAGCGTCTCCCAGCTGGGCGGATAGGAGCACAATGGCGGGGTGATCGAGATCGTGGTGGTCGTCCTCGCCGCCGGAGCAGGCTGGCTCCTGCGGCGCAAGCACCGCGCGCGGATTGCCGCCGGGCCGGTGTCCGGGATCCCCGGCATGGCCCGCGAGCCGGCCGGTGAGGGCCGCTGGCGGATGGGCCGGGTGTACGCGGGCCCGGGCGCGGCCCGCTGGGTCCCGCGGCGGGGCGAGCCGCTGCCGCTGCCCGGAGGCCACGTGACCGGGGTGCGGGTGCCGTCCCTACGGGAGGGCGTCTCCATCAACCCCGGCTCGCGCATCGTGAGGTGTACGTACGAGGGCGGCGGGACCATCGAGATCGCCGTCATGCCGCTGGACCTGCGCGAGCTGCTGGCGGCGGTGTCGCCGCCGGACGCGGACACCCCTTCGCCCTGACACGCCGGGAGCCCCGGTCACCGCGGTGTGCGCGGTGACCGGGGCTCCCGGGGTGCTGCGGGCGGGTCAGCCCTGGGTGAAGTAGCCGAACAGGTCGGTGATCACGTGGTTGCCGCCGCCGTAGCTGTTCCAGATGGTGACGCGGCCGTCGCCCACCGGGGTGGTGACGTGGTTGGGGACGGTGTCACCGGGGCGGGTCTGGAGGCTGCTGGCCTCGGGCCGCGTGCCGCCGTGCCCGTAGACCGTGAGGAAGCCGGGACCGGTGGTGTCCGTGGCGGTCACGTTCAGGGCCGCGCCGAGCGCGCTCGCCGGGATCCCGGCGACGGTGGCGGTGGCGCCGGGGGCGAGTTTGCCGGTGGTGCGGGTGTCGGCGAGGCGCTGGGGGACGACGGGCGTGAAGAGGGCCTTGCCGTCCTTGGCGTAGTAGCCGACCGCGTCCAGGATCATGTGGGTGGAGCCGGTGTTGGTGTAGAGGGTGATGGTGCCGTTGGGACCGACGGGGACGATGGCCTGGTTGGACTTGTCCTTGCCGGGTTCCACGTTCAGGTTCGAGGTGGAGGGTCGCTTGTCCGGCTCCGTGTAGGCGATGACGTGCGCCTGCTCTGTCGCGCCGGTGCCGGTCAGGTTGAGGGCCACCGCGGTGGCGTCGGCGGGGATGCCGCCCACGCCGGCGACCTTCACCGTGCGGGTCTGGCCGCCGCCCAGGGCGCCGCCCGCGGTGCGGGTGTCGACGAGGCGGGTCGGGGCGATCGGGGAGAAGCGCTGCCCGGTGTTCGGCTGGTAGTAGCCGACGAAGTCGACGATGAGCGCGGCCTTGCCGGAGTTGAGCTGCGCGGAGACCTTGCCGTCGGCGCCGATGGGCACGGTGACGGTGTTGGAGGAGGTGCCGCCCGCCTTGACGTTGACGTTGGAGGTGACCGGGCGGGGCTGGCCAGAGGGCCAGACGCTGAGGTGGGTGTCCTCGGTGGCGCCGGTGACGGTCACGTTCAGGACCGCGGCGGAGGCGCCGGCCGTGTGGTGCGAGCCGGAGCTGTAGTAGTGGACGGGAACGTCGACCGGTGTGGCGCTACCGCCCTGGATGGGGGAGCCGGTGGTCCGCGTGTCCAGGATCCGGTACGGGGCGACCGGGACGTAGCCGGCCGGGGTGTAGGCGACCTGCACGGTCCGCTCGGCGGTGGAGGTGGCGCCCTTGATGTCCGTGAGGGTCACGGTCACCTTGTACGTGCCGGGCTGCCGGTAGGCGTGCTGGACCGGGTCCAGCGTGCTGCCGGTGTCCTTCGCGCCGTCGCCGTAGTCCACATCCGTCCGCGCGATCGGCCACGGGGCCGCGGCGCTCTGCGGGTCGACCTGGACGGACAGCGGCGTCACGAGCCGGTTCGGGTCGCTCGCGCTCGGCAGGTACGGCTGCGCGGTGAAGGCCGTGGCCAGCGGGGCGTCCGGGGTCACCTTGACCGACTGCTGGCGGTAGGCCTCTTTCCCCGCGGCGGTGGTCGCCGTCACCTGGACCGTGCACGCGCAGGGCGACCGGTAGACGTGCTCGACGGTGACCGCCTTGGTGACGACCGGAGCCGTCCCGTCACCGAAGTCGTAGCGGTACGTCAGCGTTCCGGGCCAGTCGTTGTCCGGTACGGCCTTCACCTTGACGGTGGTGCCGACCGGGGCCCAGTTCTGGGCGATCTCCAGCTGGACGCCGCGCACTTCGTCCTGGGACTCGTGGGCGCCGCGGTCGATGAACCCGCCGTCCTTGCCCGTGTTGGGGACCCGCGGATCGTCCGTCACCGGGTACCCGCTGTAGTCGGTGGGCAGGACGCCCGGCGCCGTCGGGTCGCCGGAGTCGACGGTGGGCGAGCGCATCCACGGGCCGACGTCCGAGGTCGTCGGGGTCAGGATGTCGTGCGCGCCCTGGCCGGTCGCGGCCTGGAACGCCGCCGCGGTGGTGTGGACGGTCTCGGCCCACTTGTACGGGACCACCCCGTCCGCCGGGAAGCCGGCCAGCAGGTTGTAGTCGGCGCGGGTGCCGGTCGTGGAGTCCTTCCCGACCAGGATGCCGCTGCGCGGGTCGGGGTTGTTGCAGGACCTGGGGGTGGTGCTGAAGATCAGGTTGTTGAACGCCCCGGAGCCGGTGGAAGCGCCGCGGAAGGAGACGCCCGCGTCACAGCTGAGGTAGAGGGTGTTGTTGGTGACGACGGTGCCCGGGCCCCAGACCGCGTCGACCGCTGCCGTGATGCCGCCGCGGATCTGGTTGCGGCTCAGCACGGTGCCCCGGGAGCCGCCCTCGACCCGGACGGGGCCGAGCAGGTAGCTCCTGCTCACGCGCACGTCGGCACTGCCCCAGCCGACGACGACGGAGGCGGTGTCGGTCGTCGAGACGCTGGTGATCCGGTCCAGCTCGACGTCGGTGGAACGGCTGACCTGGACCCCTGCGACGGAACGCAGCCCGCGCACCACCACGTGGGAGGCGTCCTGGATGTTGAGGCCCTTGACCTGCGAGAGGTTGCCGGGGTTCGGCCCGGCGACGACGGTGACGGGCTTGCCCGGCTCCCCGGAGCGGTCGATGGTGACCGTCTCGTCGTACGGCTTGTACGCGGTGATCCGTACGGTCTGGCCGGGCTGCACGATCCTGGTGGCCGCCGCGATCGTGCAGAACGGGGTTTCCTCGGAACCGGGCCCGCTGTCGGAGCAGTCGGGGAGGTAGGAGTTGTCCACGTAGAGCGTGGACGGGGCATCGGCCGCGGCGGCGGCCGGAACCCCGAGAAGGGTGACCAGGCCCGCGGTCAGCAGGACGGTCGCACGGGTAGGGCGCAACAGGGGGTTCCTTCAGGCAGGACGAGCAGCGGCGATAATCATCCACTTTCGGTCAGCCCCTGTCACATGCGTTTGTCCGGTCAGCTGTTGAGCTCCGCCAGGACGCGCAGGGTGTGCGGGTCCGGGGCCGTGAGGAGCAGGTCGGTGACCGGGCCCTTGCGCCACAGCTCCAGGCGTTCGGCGATCCGCTCACGGGGGCCGATCAGCGAGATCTCGTCGGCGAACGCGTCCGGGACGGCGAGGACGGCCTCCTCCCTGCGCCCGGCGAGGAACAGCTCCTGGATGCGGCGGGCCTCCTCCTCGTACCCCATCCGCGCCATCAGGTCGGCGTGGAAGTTGCGGGCCGCGTGGCCCATGCCGCCGATGTAGAAGCCGAGCATCGCCTTGACCGGGAGCAGCCCCTCGGTGACGTCGTCGCAGACCCTGGCCCGGGCCATCGGCGCGATCATGAACCCGTCGGGGAGCTCGGACAGCGAGGCCCGGTAGACGTCGGTGCGGGTCGGCGACCAGTACAAGGGGAGCCAGCCGTCCGCGATCCGCGTCGTCTGGGCGATGTTCTTCGGTCCTTCGGCGCCCAGCAGGACCGGCAGGTCGGCGCGCAGCGGGTGGGTGATGGGCTTCAGCGGCTTGCCGGTGCCGGTGCCGTCCCCGCCCCGGTAGGGGTGCTGGTGGAAGCGGCCGTCCAGCGCGACCGGGCCCTCGCGGCGCAGCACCTGCCGGATGACGTCGACGTACTCGCGGGTCGCGGTCAGCGGGCTCGCGGGGAAGGGGCGTCCGTACCAGCCCTCGACCACCTGTGGTCCGGACAGGCCCAGGCCCAGCATCATCCGGCCACCGGAGAGGTGGTCCAGGGTCAGGGCGTGCATCGCGGTGGCGGTGGGGGTGCGCGCGGCCATCTGCGCGATGGCCGTGCCCAGCCGGATCCGTGAGGTGTGCGCGGCGATCCAGGTGAGCGGGGTGAAGGCGTCCGAGCCCCAGGCCTCCGCGGTCCACACCGAGTCGTAGCCGAGGTCCTCCGCCTCGGTGGCGAGGGCGAGGTGGTCCGGGCCGGGGCCGCGGCCCCAGTAGCCGAGTGCGAGTCCGAGGCGCATGTACGGTACCTCCGCGATGCCGGGCATCATTTCTGACGATGCGTCAGCAGACTGTAGGACAACGGCTCCCCGCCCGGAAGGGCGGGGAGCCGTCGGCTGCGCGGAAGCGGGATCAGCCGCGCTGGATGCCCGAGGTGTCGTTCAGGACGCCGCGGCGGCCGTCCTGGGTCTGCGCGACCAGGGTGGCGGCGCCGCGCTGCTCGACGGCCAGGTACCAGGTACCCGGGGCGAGTTCGGCGATCGGGGTGGGGGAGCCGTCCTCGGCGAAGAGGGGGCGGGCCACCGGTACGGCGAACCAGAACGGGGTGAAGTCGCCCGCGGGCGCGGGCGTCGGCGCCGGGGTGTGCTGGGCGGCGTCCTGCGGGGCCGGGGCCGGGGCCGGGGTGGGCGTGCCGCCGTACGGCGGGACCGGCTGCGGGGTGGTGCCGTACGGCTGCTGCTGGGCGCCCGGGTAGCCGTACCCGGCGCCCGGCTGGGGCTGGCCGCCGTACGGCGGGGCGGCGGCGGGCTTCGGCTCCGGCATCAGCTGTCCGGCCAGTGCCGGGACCTTCGCGCCGGCCACGGCCACGCCGGCCAGGGCCAGGGTGGCGAGGAAGGCGAGGATGGCGCCCGCGCCGAGGTCGATCGTGCTCGGGCAGGTGATCAGGGCCCACAGCGCGGACCAGGCGGCCGAGACGGCGAGGACGGTGCCCCACGCGGCCAGCGGAAGGCCCAGGACCTTGCGGGTCTCGGGCTGGAAGCGGCCTGCGATCAGCAGGCCGGCGGCGATGAAGCCGATCAGGAAGACGCTGGGGAGCACCAGGCGGTAGGCGTCGGTGTCCCACGCGCTCGGCAGGTCGCCACCGGTGGTGGAGTAGAAATCGAGGAACGAGGCGATGAACAGCAGCGCCGCTGCTCCGATCACCACGCCGTCGCCTCGAGTGAGGGAGCGGATGTTCACGTCTTAGGTGTCCTTCTCGGTCTCGGTCGTCTCGTGGTGCCGCGGTCGCAGAGCTTGCCTGGAGCGGGCGGGCGGCACCATGGTACGGAGGTCTCCCGCGGCCGAGAGGATCGGGGCTGCGAGCAGTCCCGACGGGACTCCCCGTGAACTACCCCCCGAGAAACCCCACGATGCCGTCCGCGATGCCCTGGGCCGCCTTCTGCCGCCACTCCGGACTCGTCAGCTGCGCCGCGTCCTTGGCGTCACGCATGTTGCCGCATTCGATGAACACCTTGGGCCGGGTTGACAGGTTCAGTCCGCCGAGATCGTCGCGGACGACCAAGCCGGTTCCGCCGCCCAGGTAGTTGGCGGGGGCCGATCCGGTGGTCCGGGCGAAGTTGCCGGCGATCCGCTCGCCGAGCTGCCGGGAGGGTTCGACGATCGCCGCGGTGTCGGCGGCGCCGCCCTTGACCTTGGCGGGGAGGATGATGTGGAAGCCGCGGTTTCCCGCGGACACGCCGTCGGCGTGGACGGATACGACGGCATCGGCCCCGGCCTCGTTGCCGATGCGGGCCCGCTCGTTGATGCAGGGGCCCCAGGAGCGGTCGGCCACGTGGGTGAGCACCACCTTCGCGCCCTGGGCTTCCAGGGCGGTCCGCAGGCGCAGGGAGACGTCGAGGGTGAACTCCGCCTCCATGTAACCGGAGTTGGTGGTGGTGCCGGTGGTGTCGCACTCCTTGCGGCCCGTGCCGATGTCCACCTGCTGGCCGATCTCGTCGGTGTGCTTGAAGTTGCCCGTGTTGTGGCCGGGGTCGATGACGACGGTCCGGCCGGTGAGCGGGCCCTTGGCGGGCGCCGCGGCGGGCGCGGCGGAGGGCGCGGCGGAGGGCTTGACGGAGGGCGTGGCGGGGGAAGGTGCCGGGGTGGCCGGGGTGGCCGGGGTGGCCGGGGCGGCGCTCGGCGCGGCCACCGGCTTCGCGTCGCGGCCGTCCGGTCCGGCCCCGGTCAGCACCTGGGTCAGGACCCAGCCGGCCAGGGCGGTCGGCGCCAGCGCGGCGACCGCGACGGCGAGGGTGGAGCGGCGCGTGAACCAGGACCGGTGGTCCGGCCCGGCCGGCGCCGCGGCTTCGGGAGGCGGGGGGCTGTCGTCGTTGCGCACGCGGCGATGCTAGACCGAGGGCCCCCGGAGGGGTCGTACCGTGAGCCGTCCGGGGGCGTGGTGCGATTGTCGGTCAGATGCCGGACCCGACGCGGCGCAGCACGCGCAGGGAGTCCGTGACCGAGACCTCCTCGAAGGCGCCCGAGGCGAGGGCGCGCAGGTAGATCCGGTACGGGGCCTGGCCGCCGTCGGCCGGATCCGGGAACACGTCGTGGATGACGAGCGTGCCGCCCGGGGCGACGTGCGGGGCCCAGCCCTCGTAGTCGCCGGTGGCGTGCTCGTCGGTGTGGCCGCCGTCGATGAAGACGAGGCCGAGCGGGCCGCCCCAGGTGGCGGCGACCTGCGGGGAGCGGCCCACGATCGCGATCACCTGGTCCTCCAGCCCGGCCCGGTGGAGGGTGCGGCGGAAGGTGGGCAGGGTGTCCATCAGGCCGATCTCCGGGTCCACGACCGTCGGGTCGTGGTACTCCCAGCCGGGCTGCTGCTCCTCGCTGCCCCGGTGGTGGTCGACGGTGATCGCGCTGACGCCGGCCTCGCGGGCCGCGTCGGCCAGCAGGATCGTCGAGCGGCCGCAGTAGGTCCCGACCTCCAGCAGCGGCAGCCCGAGCGCCCCGGCAGCGGCGGCGGCCTCGTACAGGGCGAGCCCCTCCCGTACGGGCATGAACCCCTTGGCTGCCTCGAAGGCGGCGAGGGTCTCCGGCTTGGGGGTGGCGGCCATGGGTTCCTCCTGAGCTGCGACTGGGCGGCCCATGCTGCCTTACCGCCGGGTAGCGGTCCATGGCGGGTCCCGTGATCCGTCGCGGTCGGCGTGCGTGCGCTGCCGCCTGCTCAGCGGCCGAACAGCCGGGACAGGCCGCCGCCCCCGCCGCCCCCGTCGGCCCTGCGCTGCTCGCGCAGCGCCCGCCGGAAGTCGGCCCGGGTGTCGGACACCTCCTGGGCCAGCCACTGGCTGCCGGAGAGGAACGGGAGCCGGTGCAGCAGCAGGTTCATGTGCGCCAGCGCGGCCGCGGGATCGCCCGCCTCGCCGATGCTGCGCAGCACGCGGTGGGCCACCTCCGGATCGCCGTGCTCCGCGAGTTCGGCGAGGTCCGGGAAGAGCCGCCAGTACAGGGGCGCGGCGGCGGCGAAGTCACCGAGCAGCCAGGCGTCGTGCGCCAGCCGGCGCCGTACGTCCAGCAGGACGGGGCTGTCGGCGCCGAGCGCCCATTCCAGGTCGGGCAGCAGCGGCCCCAGCCAGGCGCGCTCGCTCTCCGCCCGCTCCCGGGTGCGCGCGTCCCACTGGCCGTCGCGGTCACGGGTGCCCCGGTGCATGGCCGAGGCCAGGTGGTAGCGGGCGGTCAGCGTGACCGTGGCGTGCGTGCCGAACACCCTTGTCGCCTGCTCGATGACCTCCCGCAGCTCCTCCTCGTGCCGGTGGCCGTCGCCGGGCCCGAAGGCCGCGGCCTCGCCGACGTACGTGGCCCGCGCGGTGACGGTGTCCGGGTGTTCCAGGCCCAGGACCCGCACCATGCGGGGCAGGATGCGCTCCAGCTCCGTACCGGACCGCCCGCGCACGCGCATCGCGTGGTGGTACGCGGCGCGCATCGTGAGCGGGTCGTGCGCGCCGAGCTCCTCGGCCAGGTCGGCGGTGAGCATGCCGAGCCGTTCCACGACGTCGGCCGGGGCGTCCTCCAGCAGCTGTGCCAGCCTGCGCGCCAGCATGGTGCGGACCGGATCGCCGGCCTCGGTGTGCACGGTGGGGGAGTAGGACGGCGGAGGCGGGAAGGGGGTCGCCGGGGCGGTCACGGGCGCGGTCACGGTCACGGGCGCGGCGGCGGCCCTGCCGGAGGCGGCCGCCCCGCCCCGGGCGACCTCCGCCAGCCGGCGGGACACCTCGCCCGCACTCGCGGGGCGTTCACCGGGGTCCTTGGCGAGCAGGCCGAGCACGAGGGCGTCCAGGGCGGCCGGCAGCCCCGCGCGTACGGAGCTGGGCGCGGGCGGCTGCGTCGTGAGGTGCTGGGCGAGCAGCTCGTGCATCTCCCGGGCGGGGAAGGGGCGGACGCCGGTCAGCAGCTCCATGAGGACGCAGCCCAGGGCGTACAGGTCGACCCGGCCGTCCATGCACGCCGTTCGCCCCGCCGGTCCACCGCTCGGGTGCCATGTACGGGAAGGAGCCGATGATCATGCCGGTGGCCGTGAGCTCCGTACCGGGTCCGCCCCGGGCCTTGGCGATGCCGAAGTCGAGGACCTTCGTCACCCCGCTCCCGGTGACCATCACGTTGGCCGGCTTGATGTCCCGGTGGACGATTCCGGCGTCGTGGGCGGCCCCGAGCGCGTCCGCGATCCGCGCGGCCCACTCCAGGGCGTCCGCGAGCGGCGGTACGCCGGCCTCCAGGACCTCGGCCAGGCTGCGGCCCTGGAGCAGCTCCATGACGAGGAAGACGGCACTGCGCCCGGCCCGCTCGGTACGCCCGAAGTCGTGGACGGTGGCGATGTTGGGATGAGCGAGGTTCCCGGCCAGGCTGGCCTCCCGCTCGAACCGGCGGGTCTCCTCGGGTGTCTGCGGGTATCCGATCTTGACGGCCACCTGGCGGCCCACCCGGCTGTCCTCGGCCCGCCACACCTCGCCGAAGCCGCCCTGGCCGAGCAACTCCTCCAGCGAATAACGGCCTTCGATCAGTTCCCGCACGCTTCCGGCCCCCGTCACCGCATGATCGCCCGCTCGGCAGATCATTATCGCCGAGTGCGGGGAGCCGGGGCTCAGCGCGCTACGCGTCGCACTCGAACCACACCGTCTTGCCGGTGGACAGTGGCGTCGTGCCCCAGCGGTCGGTGACGGCCTCGACCAGGAGCAGCCCCCGGCCGCCCTCGGCGAGTTCCCCGCGGTCCCGCGTCACCCGGGGCGGGGAGGAGCAGCCGTCGGACACCTCCACCCGCACCCCCGCCCGCCGGCACCGGATCAGCACCGAGCAGTCCCGGCCCGGGACGTGGCGTACGACGTTGGCGACCAGCTCGGTCAGCGCCAGCTCGGCGGCGTGGGCCAGCCCGCCGTGACCCCAGCTCGCCAGCAGCACCCGCAGCACGCGCCGCATGTGCCGCGCCGAATGCGCACCGACGGTGAAGTCCATGCGGTAGCTGTCACCGATCTCCGTGGGGGAGAGGTCAGTTGCGTGATTCATGTCACCAGAGTGCGGTGGTGTGGTTACGCTCGGCTACGGACCGAAACGAACGCCGCACGGCGTGGACTTGGGGGTGACCGCCTCATGGTCAACATCCGCGATCTGGATCCCAGCGCCTCGCCGCTGGACTACTACGGCTCGGAACTGCGCCGCCTGAGAGAGGACGCGGGCCTGAAACAGGGGGCACTGGGCGGCATCGTCTTCTGCACGGCCTCGCTGATCGGGCAGATCGAGACGGCGCGGAAGGTGCCGACCCGGGACTTCTCGGAGCGGGTGGACGCGGCGCTGGGGACGGGCGGGGTGTTCTCCCGGCTGGTGGGGCTGGTGCTGCGGAGCCAGCTGCCGCACTGGTTCCAGGCGTACGCGGAGATGGAGGCGAAGGCCGAGTACATCTCCACATTCCAGTCGCAGCTGGTCTACGGGCTGTTGCAGACGGAGGAGTACGCGCGTGCCGTACTGGGAGTGCGGAACGGTGAGCGCCTCGACGCCAGGGTGGCGGCTCGAATGGAACGGCAGCGCATCATGGACCGCGAAAACCCGCCGCTGATCTGGGTGGTGCTGAGCGAGGCCGTCCTGCACCAGGAGATCGGCGGCCGGGAGGTCATGCGGAACCAACTCGCCCGCTTGTTGGACCTGCGGGGGCGGGAGTGGGTGCAGGTGCAGATCCTGCCGTTCGAGGCGGGCGCACATGCCGGACTGCCGGGCTCGTTCAACCTCCTGCGGTTCGATGACGACCCAGACCTCGTCTACACCGAGGACTTCGTCCAGGGCCACATGACGGCCAATCCACAGGCCCTCAGGGAGGGTTCGCTCCGATACGATCACTTGCAGGCCGCTGCGCTCTCCGTGGAGGAATCGGCGGCGCTGATCGCCCGCGTAATGGAGGAGCGTTATGGATACCAGCCAGGACCTGACGGGCGCGAAGTGGCGTAAGTCCTCATTCAGCTCCGACACCGGCGGCGATTGCGTCGAGTGCGCCCCGCTCGGCGCCGCCGTCTGGCGCAAGGCTTCGTACAGCGGTACCACCGGCGGCGATTGCGTCGAGGTCGCCGCGCAGCCCTGCCTGATTGCCGTCCGGGACTCCAAGAACCCCGACGGCCCCGCCTTCACCGTCAGCCCCGCCGCCTTCGCTGCGTTCGTCGGCGCCCTCTAGGGGTGGAGTACATAGGGCCGTTCCGGACGGTCACCGTACTCGGCCAGGGCGGCATGGGCCGGGTGGTGCTGGGGGTGGCGCCGGACGGGCGGTTCGTCGCGGTCAAGCAGGTGCACGCCGAGCTGGCCGAGGACGAGGGGTTCCGGGCGAGGTTCCGCCGCGAGGTGGACGCCTCGCGGCGGGTGGCAGGTGGCTACACCGCGGCCGTGATCGACGCCGACCCCGATGCCGAGATTCCGTGGCTCGCCTCGCAGTTCGTGCCGGGGCCCTCGCTGAGCCGGGCCGTGGACGCCGCCGGGCCGCTGCCCGAGGAGGCGGTGCGCCGGCTGGCCGCCGGGCTCGCGCACGCCCTGATCGACGTACACCGGGCGGGGCTGATCCATCGTGACCTCAAGCCGTCCAACGTGCTGCTCGCCGAGGACGGCGTACGGGTCATCGACTTCGGCATCGTGCGGGCGGTGGGGGACCAGACGCGGATCACGCACGACGGCTCGCTCATCGGGTCGCCCTCGTTCATGTCGCCCGAGCAGGTCCTGGGGCAGGAACTCACCCCGGCCAGCGACGTGTTCTCGCTCGGCGCGACCCTCGTCATGGCCTGTACGGGCAAACCACCGTTCGCCGGGAGCTCGGTACCGCGCATCCTGCACGAGGTCGTGCACGCCGAACCGGACCTGAGCGAGGTACCGCCTCGCCTGCGCGAGGTCATCGCGTGGTGCCTGGCCAAGGACCCGGCCGACCGGCCGACCCCGCGCGAGCTGCTGAGCAGGGTCGGCGGGCTGACGCCGTCGGCGCGGCCGTGGCCGGAGGCGGTGAACATGCTGATCCACGAGCAGGTGGACGTGACGGCCGGCGCGGTCAACGGGGCCACGGCTCCCCGGACCGACGACGGGGCGGCACCCTGGTGGCGTCGCCGGTGGCCCCGGCCGTTGATCGTGGCGGTTGCCGCAGCGGGCGTCGTGGCCGTGGCCGGGCTGACCGTGGGGCGGCCGTACCTCGTGGACACCTACCGCGAATTCATATCGGATGTCCGGTCGACAGGGCTGGCGCAGAAGCAGGACAAGTACCCGGCGATGCCCCCGTCCTGTGAACAGGTCCGGGACAAGGTGCGCGTGCCGTCCGGTTTCGACCAACCGAGCGGGTTCGGGCCGGTCGAGAAGTACGGCTCGGCCTATGCCCGCTGCACCTGGACCAACCGGACCGGTGACGAGATCGAAGCGGAGTGGCATGTCTTCTCGACCGGGAAGAACGAGGGCACCGGCGCCGAGCAGGCGAAGCATCACCTCGAGGTCTTCAACGACCCCGGCAAGACCCGGCGTGACATCGACCTCGGGTTCGCCGACGAGGGGCTGTGGCAGCCGCCTCCCAAGGACGACAGGTTTCCGAACTGCCGGCTGTACGTGCGGGACGTCAACATGACGCTCCACGTCTCGGTGACGGGCCCCCGCTACCCGACCGGCAAGTGTGAGGCCGTCACGCGGGAGCTCGCAGCCTCGGTCGTGGAGTCGGTGGGGAGCTGATGAGACCGCTCAAGGAGTCCGATCCGGTCACGGCGGGACCGTACCGGTTGCTCGTCGAGCTCGGCCGGGGCGGTATGGGCCGCGTGTTGCTCGGCGCGGCACCGGACGGGCGGCTCGTCGCCGTCAAGCAGGTGCACGCCCGGCTCGCCGACGACGACGGCTTCCGGGTCCGGTTCCGGCGCGAGGTCGCCGCCTCGCGGAAGGTGTCCGGTGCCTTCACGGCCGCGGTCCTGGATGCCGACGCCGACGCGGACACGCCGTGGCTGGCCTCGGTGTTCGTGGCCGGGCCCTCGCTGGGAGCCGCGGTGGAGCGCGCCGGGGCGCTGCCCGAGGAGACCGTACGGAGGCTCGCCGCCGGGCTGGCGACGGCCCTCGCGGAGATCCACCGGGCGGGGCTGGTGCACCGGGACCTCAAGCCCGACAACGTGCTGCTGGCCCGGGACGGGGTACGGGTGATCGACTTCGGCATCGCGCGGGTGGCCCGGCCCGGCGAGGTCACCGAGCTGACGCGGGCCGGCACGGTGATCGGCTCGCCCGCGTTCATGTCGCCCGAGCAGGCCGAGGGCGGTGAACTGACCCCGGCGAGCGACGTGTTCTCCCTCGGGTCGGTCCTGGTGCTGGCCGCGACGGGCCGCAGCCCCTTCGCAGCGGCGACGGTGGCGCTGACCCTGTACAACGTCGTGCACACCGAACCCGACCTGCTCGGCCTCCCGCCGGGTCTGCGCGAGCTCGTCACCCGGTGCCTGGCCAAGGACCCGGCGGCCCGGCCGTCCCCCGCCGAGATCCTGGGCCTGACCGGCGCGGCCGACGGCACGCGGTGGCCGCCCGAGGTCGAGCGGATGGCCGCCGCCCAGCAGGAGGAGATCGACGGGCTGCTCCGGGACCCGGATGGCGCGGCCCGCGCGCTCGGGGGCCCGGACGTGGACCCGGACGCGGCGACCGCGACCGCGGCGGCGGTCCGCCCGGAGCGGGCCCACGCACCGCGCGGCCGACGGCTGCGCCCGCGGAACCTGCTGCTGGCCGCGGGCGTCCTCGTGGCGGCCTGGGCCGGGGTGACGTACGGGTTGCGCGCGCTGGAGGAGCCGCCGTCGGCCGAAGCGGACCGGTACCTGAGCGTGCCGCTCTGCTCGGAGGCGGCCGGGAAGCTGCCGCTGCCGCAGCAGGAGATGCGCCAGGCCGGCGACAACGATTCGCCCGTGAAGTCGTACGTGGCCTGCAACTGGGTGGCGGCCTTCGATGCGTTCGCCGGCGAGGAGGAGCCGAAGCCGCACGCGTCCGTCAGCTGGTCCGTGGAGCGCAGCGGCCGCGAGCTGGGCAGCGGGACGAGGCGCACGCGGTTCAACCTGGGCAGCGGGCGGCCCGAGACCGGTCTGGGGGTGGGTGACGGGGCCTCCTGGTTGACTCCGATGACCGCGGAGACCTGTTCGCTGGCCGTGAGCGACGGCAACCTCCTGGTGCGGGTGGCCCTCGGCGGTCCGCAGCATCCCGCCGCGGCCTGCGAGGCCGAGGCCAAGGAGATCGCCCGGGCCGCGCTGGCGGCGGCACCCCCGCTGAACTCCACGGACCCCGACGGCCCCGCCCGCGCCGACGCCCTGTCGCATTCACGACCTTCGTGAGGGCCCTCTCGGTATGATCCTTCCCCGTATCGGGGGAGGGCGGGGCGGTATGGAAGAGCTGGGGCCCTCGGGACCGAAGCACGTGGGACCGTTCGACGTGCTCGGCGTACTGGGGCAGGGCGGCATGGGGCGCGTGCTGCTGGCGGCCGGACCGGACGGGCGGCTCGTCGCCGTCAAGCAGGTGCTCGCGCACTACGCCGACGACGAGAGCTTCCGGGCCCGGTTCCGGCGTGAGGTCACCGCCTCGCGCAGGGTGTCCGGCGCCTACACGGCGGCGGTGATCGACGCCGACGCGGACGCCCCGACACCCTGGCTCGCCTCGGTGTTCGTGGCCGGGCCGTCCATGGGCGCCGTCGTCGAGAAGGTCGGGGTGCTGTCGGAGGACGTCGTACGGCGCCTCGCGGCGGGGTTGGCGTCGGCCCTGGCGGAGATCCACCGCGCGGGGCTGGTGCACCGGGACCTCAAGCCCGCCAACGTGCTGCTCGCCGAGGACGGCGTGCGGGTCATCGACCTGGGCATCGCGCGGGCGACGGAGCCGGGGGCCGAGGGGGACACCGAGCTGACGCGGACCGGCTGGGTCGTCGGCTCGCCCGCGTACATGTCGCCCGAGCAGGCCGAGGGCAAACCGCTCACACCGGCCAGTGACGTGTTCTCGCTCGGCTCGGTGCTGGCGATGGCGGCGACCGGCCGCAGCCCGTTCGCCGGATCCTCCACCCTCCGGACGCTCTACGACGTGGTGCACGCCGAGCCCGACCTGAGCGCCGTTCCGGCGGGACTGCGCGAGGTCGTCGCGAGCTGCCTGGCCAAGGACCCGGCCGCCCGGCCGACCCCGGCGCGGTTGCGCGAGCTGATCGGCCCGGTGGCTCCGGCGGGCCGCCAGTGGCCTGCCGTCGTGTACGGAATGATCGCCGCGCAACGGGCGGACATCGACCGGCTGCTGGACGGCCGCGGCCAGGGTGACGGCGACGGCCGCCGCCCGGCCGGTTCGTCGGAGCCGCCCGTCCCGGCCCCCGTCCCGGCCCCCGCCCCCGAACCTCGGCAGGATCCGGTGACGGTGGACACGGAGGCGGCCCCGCCTCGCCTCCCGCGGACCCTGCACGCCCCGAGCGTCCCTGCGGATGCCCCTGCGGCGCCGCTGCCGGGGGCCGGCCCCCGGCCCCCCACGCCGCAAGCTCCCCCGGCCACCTCCGCCGAACTCCGTCCGGGGGGACCCCCGGGGAGGGGCCCCCAGGGGAGGCTGGAAAGCAGCCCGTGGCGGGGCCCGCGCCGGATCGCGGCCCTGGCGGCGGCCGGTCTCCTCGTCGTCGCCGGGACAGGGGTGGCGTTGTACGTACGGGAACGGGCCGTGGCTCCCGTCTCCTACACGGCCGTCCCGAGCTGCCAGGACGCCAACAGGAAGGTGCCGCTCACGTTCTTGACGCCGGCCCACGACGCCCGGTCCGAGACCGTCACGGGCGTGCAGGTGAGCTGCAACTGGAACTTGGACGGTCTCGGTACCGCCGCGTCGCCGGTCGCGCTGGTTCGGTGGGACCTGAGCCTCGGCAGGGACGCGGAGGCCAACGCGGGTACGCAGCGGGAGCATTTCCGCGCGGCGGCGGCCGGTCAGCGCGAGGCGTCCCGCCTCGGGTTCGGCACCGAGGCCTACTGGGACTCCTCCCGTGCCGACTGGACCTGTGCCCTCGCCGTGCGCGAGGGCAATCTCTCCGTCTGGGTGGGCCTCCGCGCGAAGCCGTACCCCAAGGGCGACTGCGAGGCGAAGGCGAAGGAGGTCGCCCGGGCCGCACTCAAGGCCGCCACCCGCCGATCCGGCACCGCCGAAGAACAAGGCCGAAGATCACAGCCGAAGAACACGGTAATCTGACCTTCCGTCAGATTGGAACGTGTTCTAGTCTGCCGCGCATGGGCATCGGAATCACGCAAGAGCACCGGGAGCTGGCCGAGGCGGTGCGCGGGTGGGTGGCGCGGGCCGTGCCCCCCGAGGAGGTGCGAAAGCTGCTCGACACCCCGCCGCAGACGGGGGTGCGGCCCGCCTACTGGGACGCGATGACCGCTCAGGGGCTGCTGGAGCCGCACCTGGAGGGCGGCACCCTGCTCGACCTCGCCGTGGTGCTGGAGGAGGCCGCGCGGGCCGCTCTGCCCGGGGCCTTCCTGCCGAGCGCGCTGGCCTCCGTACTGCTGGACCGGGCCGGGGCGGAGCCCCTCGCGGGCCGGGTCGGGGCCGTCGCGCTCGGCCCGGGGACCGTGACCGCCGTCGCCGTCGAGGGCGGCGGGCACCTGCTCGACGGGCTCGCGCCCCCGGTGCTCGGCGCGGGCGAGGCCGACCTCGTCCTGCTCGCCGCCGAAGCCGCGCCCCAGCCGCCGGGGGCGCGCCGGGGGAACAGGTCCGAACGCGCGGAGGAAAGTGCGAGGAACGAGTGCTTTTCGAGCACGTACGGACCTGTGAGTCCGGCAAAGGGCGCTCCCGGCGGCGAGTCGGAGTCACGGGGCACCCGCTGGTTCGCCGTGGACGCTGCCGCGCTGGACATCCGTACGCACGAGAGCGCCGACCCGACCCGCCCCACCGCCGAGGTGCGGGCGCGGGGGGTCACGGCCCCGCCCGGCCGGCTGCTGGAGCTGGACGCGACCCTGGTCCGCGACCTGGCCTGCACGCTCTTCGCCGCCGACGCCTGCGGCACCGCGGCCTGGGCGCTGCACACGGCCGTCGAGTACGCGAAGGTGCGCGAGCAGTTCGGCCGGCCCATCGGGCAGTTCCAGGCCGTCAAGCACCTGTGCGCGGACATGCTGGTGCGCCTGGAGCAGGCCCGGGCGCTGGCCTGGGACGCGGCCCAGGCCATGGACGAGGCGCCGGAGGTGCGCGCCCTGGTCGCCGCCCTCGCGGCCGGGAGCGCGCTCGACGCCGCCTACACGTGCGCCAAGGACTGCATCCAGGTGCTCGGGGGGATCGGCTTCACCTGGGAGCACGACGCCCACATCCACCTGCGCCGGGCCCTGGTCGCCCGCCAGTTGCTGGGGCCCGGGGACGGGCACCGGTTACGGGCCGTACGGCTCGCGGCGGCGGGCGCGCGCCGGGAGCTGCGCCTCGAACTCCCGGCCGGGGCCGAGACCTACCGCGCGAAGGCCCGCACCGCCATCGAGGACGCGCGCGGGCTCGACCCGGTGGCCGCTCGCCGGATCCTGGCCCCCACCGGCTACGCCGCCCCGTACCTCCCGCCCCCGTACGGCCTCGGCGCCGGGCCCGTCGAGCAGCTCGTCGTGCAGCAGGAGCTGCGGGCCGCCGGGGTCAGGATCGCCGACCTCTCCATCGCCACCTGGGTGGTGCCCTCGCTGATCGCCTACGGGACGGACGCGCAGCGGGAGGCCTACGTCCTGCCGACCCTGCGCGGGGACGTCACCTGGTGCCAGCTGTTCTCCGAGCCGGGCGCGGGCTCCGACCTGGCCTCGCTGCGGACCAGGGCCGAGCGGACCGCGGACGGCTCCTGGAGGGTCAACGGACAGAAGGTGTGGACGAGTTCCGCGCACAGCGCCGACTACGGGATCCTGCTGGCCCGCACCGACCCGGACGCGCCCAAGCACAAGGGGCTCGGCTACTTCGTCGTCGACATGCGCGCCACCCCCGGCATCGACGTCCGGCCGCTGAAGGAGATCACCGGGGAGGCCCTCTTCAACGAGGTCTGGTTCGACGACGCGCTGCTCCCGGCGGACGCGCTGGTCGGCGCCGCCGACGGCGGGTGGAAGGTCGCCCGGAACACCCTGGGCAACGAGCGGGTCCACATGGCCGGCCTGATGAGCTTCGACAGTGGCCTGGAGGCGCTCCTCGCCCGCTCCGCCGACCTCGACGGGACGTACAGGGCGCGGATCGGCGCGCTGGCCGCCGAGGCGCACGCCCTGGCCTGCATCGGGCTGCGCACCACGCTCCAGCAGGTGTCGGGGCTGGAGGCGGGCGCGGGCGCTTCCGTACGCAAACTCGTCCAGACCCCTCACCAGCAGCGGACCGCCGAGCTCACCCTCGAACTGCTGGGACCGGCGGGCGCGGTGCGGGAGGGGGCGGGCGAGCGGGCGGTGCACGGGATGCTCATGTCCCGCTGCCTGACCATCGCCGGGGGCACCACGCAGGTCCAGCTCAACGTCGTCGCCGAGCGGATCCTCGGCCTTCCCAGGGACTAGGAGTCAGCGCAATGAAGTCGTACATCGTGGGCGTCGGCATGACGAAGTTCGAGAAGCCGGAGTCGAGGGACTGGCAGTACTGGGACATGGCGAAGGAGGCCGGGTCCGCGGCGCTGGCCGACGCGGGGGTGGGGTACGACCTGGTGGAGCAAGTACCGGTGGGGTACTGCTTCCAGGCCTCCACGGCGGGGCAGCGGGCCGTGTACGAGCTGGGGCTGAGCGGCGTCCCCGTCTACAACGTGAACAACAACTGCGCGACGGGCTCGACGGCGCTGATGATGGCGCGGCAGTTCGTGGAGGGCGGCATCAGCGACTGCGTGCTGGCGCTGGGCTTCGAGAAGATGAAGCGCGGCGCGCTGGGGGGCGGGGCCGACGGGGGAGACTTCAAGACGTCGCCGGTCGCCCGGCACTACGGGATCATGGCCGCCGGGCACGGCTTCGAGATGTCCCCGCCGACCGCGCAGATCTTCGGGAACGCGGCGCGGGAGCACATGGAGCGGTACGGGACCACGGCCGCGCAGCTGGCGGCGGTCGGCGCGAAGAACCACCGGCACTCGGCGAACAACCCGAACGCACAGTTCCAGGACGTGTACTCGGTGGACGAGATCCTGGCGGCGAAGGAGATCCACTCGCCGCTGACGAAGCTGCAGTGCTCGCCGACGTCGGACGGCGCGGCGGCGGCCCTCGTCGTCTCGGAGCGGTTCGTGGTGCTGCACGGGCTGCACGGCAAGGCGGTGGAGATCGTCGCCCAGTCGATGACGACGGACACGGAGGCGTCCTTCTCGTCGGGCTCGTGCATCGACGTGGTCGGCAAGCCGATGACGGCGGCGGCGGGGCGGCAGGTGTACGAGGCGTCCGGGCTCGGCATCGAGGACGTCGACGTGATCGAGCTGCACGACTGCTTCTCGGTGAACGAGCTGCTGACGTACGAGGCGCTGGGCATGTGCGAGGACGGGGCCGCCGGGAAGCTGGTGGAGTCCGGCGCGACCACGTACGGCGGGCGCTGGGTGGTCAACCCCTCCGGGGGCCTGATCTCGAAGGGCCACCCGCTGGGCGCGACCGGACTCGCGCAGGCGGCCGAGCTGGTCTGGCAGCTCCGCGGCGAGGCGGGCCCCCGCCAGGTCCCGGGGGCCCGGGTCGGCCTGGCGCACAACATCGGCCTCGGCGGCGCGGCGGTGGTGACGCTGCTGCGGAGGTAGTGGGTCTGCGGAGCCGTTGCCGGGGCGCCGCCCCAGACCCCGCGCCTCAAACGCCGGCCGGGCTGAACACGGGGCAGGCTGCGCGCACCGGTCAGGCGAGGGCCGGGTCGATCACCGTTTCGCCCGTCGAGGCGCGGCGGATCGCGGCGGCCAGGTCCTCGACCGGGCCGTCGCGCAGGACCAGCCCGGCCGCGCCCGCCGCGAGGACCGCGGGCAGCAGCCCCGGGTGGGCCGACCCCGTCAGGACCAGCACCCGGCACTCCGGATCCTCCGCCAGCAGCGCGGCCACGGAGCGGGCCTCCTCGACCAGAGCCACCGCGGGCCGCGCCAGCGCGTCCCGTACGACCTCGATGTCCGGCTGGAGGCCGAGCTGGAGCGCCAGGGCCGGGTTCGGGGGATCCAGCAGGACGCGCAGCGCACGGGCCTGGCGGTGTTCCACGGGCATCTCGTCCACCGGGAAAGCCTATCTGACATGGAGTCAGGAGGCCTCCCGACAGTCCTCCGTGAGTCTTCCCAACTGTCGGGGCGTGCGTTATACATGCCCTCACCGGCCGGACCTAGAACGCGTTCTAGAACCAGCCGGTCCCGCATACGACCTCGGTGCGGCCGACGGTGCGGACGGACGCACCGAGGTCTTCCACGGCCCGGCTCTTCAACGACAGGGAGCAGCATCCTCATGCCGATCGATGCCGCCAAGGCCCTCGCCGCCGACCCCCGCCGGGGGGACATCGGCTGGGACCACAAGGACATCCAGCTCTACCACCTCGGCCTCGGCGCCGGCCTCCCCGCCACCGACCCCGACGAGCTGCGCTACACCCTGGAGTCCAAGCTCCACGTCCTGCCCAGCTTCGCGACCGTCGCAGGCGCCGGCATGGCCATGCTGGGCGGCCTCGCCGCGCCCGGGATCGACGTCGACCTCGCCGCCGTCCTGCACGGCGGCCACTCCATCGAGCTGCACCGTCCCATCCCCGTCAAGGGCCGGGCCACCTCCAGCTCCAAGGTCGCGGCCGTCTACGACAAGGGCAAGGCGGCCGTGATCGTGCTGCGCTCCGAGGTCGCGGACGCCGACGGGCCGCTGTGGACCAGCGACGCCCAGATCTTCGTCCGGGGAGAGGGCGGATTCGGCGGCGAGCGCGGGCCCTCCGTCAGGGAGGAACTGCCCGAGCGCGCGCCCGACCGCACCGAGGAGCGGCACATCCGCGAGGAGCAGGCGCTCCTCTACCGGCTCTCCGGTGACTGGAACCCCCTGCACGCCGACCCCGAGTTCGCCAAGACGGCCGGCTTCGACAAGCCGATCCTGCACGGCCTGTGCTCGTACGGGATGACCCTCAAGGCCGTCGTCGACACGGCCCTCGGCGGGGACGTGTCCCGGGTCCGCGCCTACCGCACGCGCTTCGCCGGGATCGTCTTCCCCGGCGAGACGCTGCGCATCCGCATGTGGCAGGAGCCCGGCCGCGTCCTGGCGTCGGTGACCGCCGTCGAACGGGACGACGCGCCGGTCCTCGCCGACACCGTCGTCGAACACGCGTAAATCCACAGAAGGAGCCGCACCGTGCGCGCAGCACTGCAGAGCGAGATCGGCCAGGACAAGCTCGAAGTGGTCGACGACATGGAGGCCGTGGGCCTCGGCCCCGGCAAGGTGAAGATCCGGATCAAGGCCACGGGCCTGTGCCACTCGGACCTCTCCGCGATGAGCGGCGTCCTGCCGCAGCCCGCCCCCTTCGTCCCGGGCCACGAGGGCTCCGGAGTGATCTGCGACGTCGGCGACGGGGTCACCAGCCACAAGACCGGCGACCGCGTGCTCGTCTGCTGGCTGCCGCCGTGCGGCCACTGTGCGTCCTGCAAGCGCGGCCAGGGCCACCTGTGCCTGGAGAGCCTGGTCAACGCGGGCACCCCCAACTTCCGCCGCGCGGGCGGCGACATCTTCGGGTTCGCCGCCACCGGCACCTTCGCCGAGGAACTCGTGGTCGACGCCAAGTGCGCCGTCCCGATCCCCGACGACGTGCCCTTCGACATCGCCGCGCTCATCGGCTGCGGCGTCACCACCGGCCTCGGCGCGGCCGTCAACACCGCCAGGGTGGAGGCCGGGTCCTCGGTCGCCGTCATCGGCTGCGGCGGCGTCGGCATATCCGTCATCCAGGGCGCCAAGGTCCAGGGCGCGGCGCAGATCATCGCCATCGACCCGGTGGAGTCGCGGCGCGAGGCCGCCCTGCGGTTCGGCGCCACCGAGGCGGTCGCCCCGGAGGCCTTCGACGACGCCAAGAACCGGATCACCGGCGGCGAGGGCTTCGACTACGTCTTCGAGGTCGTCGGCAAGTCCGCCACCGCGCAGACCGCGTACAAGATGACCCGGCGCGGCGGCAGCGTGGTCATCGTCGGCGCCGGCGCCATGGACGACAACTTCCAGATCGACATGTTCTCGCTCTTCTTCGACGAGAAGAAGATCCTGCCGTCGATGTACGGCGGCGGGGACGTGCTCCGCTCCTACGAGCGCACCATCGCGCTGTGGCGGGCCGGCCGGGTGGACCTGGCGGGCCTGATCACGCACCGGGTGCAGCTCGCCGAGATCAACGACGCCCTCGACCAGATGCGCACGGGCGTGGCCCTGCGCACCTGCATCGAACTCTGACCCGCTCCGAGATCTGCGAGAGGAACCGTACGGATGTCACTGCCACTTGAGGGGCTCTGCGCCATCGTCACGGGCGCGGGCCGGGGCCTCGGCCGGGCCGAGGCGATCGAGCTCGCACGGCTCGGCGCGAGCGTGGTCGTCAACGACTTCGGGCAGCCCGGCCGGGACGGCTCCGGGGAGGCCTCGGCCGCCCCGGCGGAGGAGGTGGCCGCGGAGATCCGCGCCGCGGGCGGCGAGGCGGTGGCGCACCTCGGTGACGTGGCCGACTTCGAGCAGGCGCGCGAGCTGGTCGGCCTGGCGGTGAGCCGTTTCGGCAAGCTCGACGTCCTGGTCAACAACGCGGGCATCCTGCGTGACCGGATGGTCTTCTCGATGTCCGAGGAGGAGTGGGACTCGGTGATCCGGGTCCACCTCAAGGGCCACTTCAACACCACGCACTTCGCGTCCGTGCACTGGCGCGAGCGTTCGAAGGCGGCGGGCGGCCCGGTCTACGGCCGGATCGTCAACACCTCCTCCGAAGCCTTCCTCGGCGGCTCGGCCGGCCAGCCGAACTACGCGGCGGCCAAGGGCGGCATCGTGGGCCTGACCACCTCCACCGCCCTCGCCCTCGCCAAGTACGGGGTGACGGCCAACGCCATCTGCCCGCGCGCCCGCACCCGGATGACCGAGGACGTCTTCGCCGGCTTCCAGGTCCCGGAGGAGGGCAAGCTGGACGCCCTCGCCCCCGAGCACGTCTCCCCGCTCGTCGGCTACCTGGCCTCCCCGGCCGCCGCGAAGGCCAACGGGCAGCTGTTCGTCGTGCACGGCGGGATCGTGGTCGTGATGGAACGCCCGCGGGTGGCGGCGAAGTTCGACACGACCAAGGAGGCCTTCTCCTACGAGGAGCTCGACGAGGTCCTGACCCCGCACTACGACTCCCGCCCGGCGAACGAGACCTTCGCCGCGACGGAGGTCCTGGGCCTCAAGCACGGCTAGCGCCGTGACCGGTGCCGTGACCGGTGCCGTGACCGGCAGGGTCCACCCGGTCGCGGCACCCGAAGGCCTCAGGTGACGGAGCGGCCGCGGTCCCGCGCCGCAGCCGCCCCGTGCCGCGCCAGCGAGCTGGGCCACCAGGCGCGCGGCCCGATGTCCAGCACCAGGGCGGGGACGAGCAGGGACCGGACGAGGAGGGTGTCCAGGAGGACGCCGAAGGCCACGATGAAGGCGATCTGTGCGAGGAACGCGAGCGGGATGACGATCAGCGCGGCGAAGGTCGCGGCCAGCACCACGCCCGCCGAGGTGATCACCCCGCCCGTCGCCGTCAGCCCGCGCAGGACGCCCTCCCGGGGGCCGTGCAGCAAGGACTCCTCACGCACCCGGGACATGAGGAAGATGTTGTAGTCCACGCCCAGGGCGACGAGGAAGACGAACCCGTACAGCGGCACGGACGCGTCGGTGCCGCTGAATCCGAACGCGTGCCGGAAGACCAGTGCGGAGACTCCCAGCGTGGCCAGGTAGTTCAGCGCCACCGTCGCCACCAGCAACAGGGGGATGAGGACCGAGCGCAGGAGCAGGACGAGGATGGCCAGGATGATCGCCAGTACGACGGGCACGATCAGGTCCCGGTCCTGCCGCGCGGTCTGCTGGGTGTCGTACTGCTGGGCGGTGTAGCCGCCCACCAGGGCTTCTGCCCCCGGTACCGCGTGCACCGCGGTGCGCAGCCGTTCGACCGTCTCCTTCGCGGCGTCGCTGTCCGCGGCGTCTTCGAGGGTGGCGTCGATCTGCACCCGCCCGGTGCCCGGTTCGGCCCCGGTCGCCGGTCCGCCGCGCACGGTGGCCGCGGCCACCCCCTCCGTCGCCTCCGCGGCGGTCCTGACCTCCTCGGCCGCACCCGCGCCGGCCACGATGACGGCCGGGTTGCCCGATCCGCCCGGGAAGTGCTCGCTCAGGGTCCGCTGGGCGGTCACGGACGGCGCTTCGTTGACGAAGATCTCGTCCAGCGGTACGCCCTTGGGGGACAGCATGGGCGAGAAGCAGGCCAGGAGGGTGAGCAGCAGGGCTGCGGACACCCACACGCGCCGCGGCGAACGGTCCACGAGGGCGGCGACGCGCCGCCAGATCTCGTGCCCGCCGGACTTGCCGTCGGTGGGCTTCGGCCGGGCCGGCCAGTAGGCGGCCCGGCCCAGGAGGACGAGCACGGCGGGCAGGAACGTCAGCGTGCTGAGCACGGCGCACACGATCCCGATCGCCCCGACCGGCCCCAGGGCGCGGTTGTTCGTCAGATCGCTGGCGAGCAGCGCGAGAAGGGCGAGGGCGACGGTCGCGGCGCTGGCGGTGATCGCGCCGAAGGACCGCCGCAGGGCCGCGCGGGCCGCGGCGAACCGGTCGTCCCGTTCGGCGACCTCCTCGCGGAAGCGGGCGGCGAACAGGAGCGCGTAGTCGGTGGAGGCCCCGATCACCAGGATCGAGAGGATGCCCTGCACCTGTCCGTCGACCCGGACGATGCCGTGCCGGGCCAGGAAGTAGACGACGGCGCATGCCAGCGCCAGCGAGAAGACGGCGCCGAGAATGATCACGAACGGCAGCAGGACGCTGCGGTAGACGGCCAGGAGGATCACGAGCACGGCACCGAGCGCCACGCCCAGCAGGAGGCCGTCGATCCCGCCGAAAGCCTCCTTCAGGTCGGCCTGGGTGGCCGCCGGTCCCGTGAGCTGCGCGGTCGTGCCCGGTACGGAATCGGTCGCGGTGCGGATCCGGTCCAGCGTCGCGGCGAGACCGTCCCCGAGGTCCGGCTCCAGCTGGACGACGCCCTGCAGCGCCGTGCCGTCCTCGGAGCGAAGGGCGGGCGAGGGTACGCCCACCACGCCCGGATTCCCCCGGAGGCCGGCCAGTGCGCGGGTGGCCGACTCCTGCTGCCCGGGTGTGACCGGGCCCCGGTCGGCGGTCCAGACGGCGATGACCGGGAGGGTCTGCGACTGGCGCAGTGCCTTCTGCTCGGCGGCCACTTCCGTGGACTCGGCGCTACGCGGCAAGAACGCCGCCCGGTCGTTGGTGGAGACCTCGCCCAGCTTCCCCGCGTAGGAGCCGAGCGCGCCGCCGACCGCGAGCCAGACGACGACGAGGACGACGGGCAGCAGCCATCGGACGTGTCGGTGTGCGGTGATGCCCATTGCTTCCCCAATTCCGTTCTGTGGCCAGGCCACGGTGCCGGTCCCGGTGCCGGTCCCGGTTCCGGTTCCGGTTCCGGCCATGCCCCGGCATGTCGCTCGACCATAAAGTATCTCAATGATCGAGAAATACTATCCTTGAGGCATGGCAGGCCCGAAGGAAGACGTGCACGCAGCTCCGCCCCAGGACTCCACGGACCTGCAGGCCTTCGCCGTGCTGCTGCGCCGTATGAACAGCGAGTTCAACCGCATGGCCCATGAGTTCGCCCAGGCCCACGGCCTGCACACCACGGACGTCCAGGCACTGATCGCCCTCCTGGACAGCGGCAGCGACGGCTCCGTCCAGCCGATGACGCCCGGGCGCCTGGGGGAGCAGCTCAACCTCACCTCGGGTGCGGTCACCGCCTGCCTGGACCGCCTCGAACGAGCCGGACACGTACGCCGTACCCGGGCTCCGGACGACCGCCGCGTGGTGCACCTGCAGTACGCGCCCGCGGGCCGGGAGGTCGCGCGCGACTACTTCATGCCGCTCGCCCGCACCACCGACGCCGTCCGGGCCGAGTTCGACGAGGCCGAACTGTCCGTCGTCGTCAGGTTCCTGGCGTCGATGAACGACCGGCTGACCCTGCTGCGCGGTGCCCGCGACTGACCGGCGGGCTCCCGGGGCCGCCGGGGCCTCCGATACGGGCGCCGCGCACTGCGCACCCCCCACCCCGTAGTCACCAGCCGCGCGTTCCCGGCGAGCCCTTGAAGGGGCCTTCGATCTCCCCGGTGATCCAGCCTCCGTAGAAGTCGCCCGGCTGGGGGACGACGGGTTCCCCGTCGACGGAGCACGAGGTGACACGGGCCGGGTAGAAGGCGAGGTGCCGTGCGATCGGGGCGAAGCCGGGGGAGGGGTTCTCGTAGCTCCAGCCGATGGCGGCCCGCCGTGCCTGCGGATCGGGCGGGGAGAAGTCCCAGTACGTCGCCTCTCCCTTCCACTCGCACCAGGTGTGCGTCCGCGAGGGGGTCAGCAGGTCGACGCAGGTGTCGTCCCGCGGGATGTAGAACACCGGAGGATGGCTCGTCTCCAGGACCCGCAGGCACCGGCGCGAATCCGCGACGAGCGTGTCGCCGAGGTGCACGACGACGTGCCGGTCGTCGCGCTCGACGCGGGGCGGGCGCGGGTAGTCCCAGACCGATTCGGAGGGGCGTCCGCCGGCCGCGTTCATGGCCGTACCGCCTGCACCGTCGGCGCCATCTGCATCACCTTCACCACCTTCACCGCCCGGACCCTGGGGGGTCGCCTGAACCTCCCGCGCGAGAGCTCTCGTCCACTCTTCTGCTCCACTCTTCTGCGCGAAGGCCCCGAACGGATGCTTCCGGGGAGTCGTGGCCTGCGCGGGCCCGGCCCGGGCGGTGCGGGGTGCGGCTCGTTGCGGGGTGCGGCCCGCCCCCTACAGCGGCGCCTGCTGGAGGGGGATCGGGCGCGTCGGCGTCGGCGGGGCGGGATCCAGGCGGACCGGCGGGGGAGGGGCGGGCGGCAGGCTCATCCCGACGATCCCGCAGGGGACTTCGGGGGTCGCGTACGGGAGGTGCAGGCGGCCCTGCGCACTCCACAGGCCGGTACCGCCGAGCCAGCCCGCGGGCGCCCCGAACCGGAAGACCTGCCGGTCGGCGGGGCGCCACAGCCCGATCCTGCCGTCGGGCAGCCGCAGCGCCACCCCGCTGGTCTCCGGCATCAGCGCCTGGCCGGGCTGCACGGCGAAGGGGTGCGCGTCCCCCAGCCGCAGACACTCCGGGAAGCGGACCGGCAGCGAACTGCCCAGCACCCCCCAGCCCAGGCGCGGTTCGCCCGGCGCGTCGGAGCGGATCAGCAGCAGGCCGCTGTCCGGGTCGGCCAGCAGCAGCCGGTCATCGCTCGCCTCGGTGATCTGGAGCAGCGGGGAGACCTCGCCGCCGCGCCCCAGGTCCACGGCGACGGCCTTGGTGGTGCCGTCCAGCTCGTGGTCCAGGGCCAGCAGCCGGCCCACGCGGTCCAGCCAGACGCCGCCGGAGCACCGGCCCGGGATCCGGGCGACCTGCTCCGGCCCGAAGGCGCCACCGGCCACCCTCCACACCGTGGTCCCGGCGCCGGTCACGGCCAGGGCGAAGGCGTCGCGGCCGTCCGGGGACGGGGGCAGCAGGCGGACCCGTACGTCCCCCCCTTCCTCCGCGCACACCGCGCCCAGCGGGAGCTCCCCGGTGCGCGGCCCGGCCGCGGCGCCCGTCGGGTACAGCAGCGCGAAAGCGTGCCGCTCCGCCACCCGCCGGTGGATCAGCACGCGCCCGTCGGCCAGGGGCAGCAGCTCGGTGTCGGCCTCCTCGGGCTGCGCGAGCGGCAGCGGCACCGCGTACGGCTCGGGCCCGGCCAGGGTCCAGCGCTCCGCGTAGAGCGCCTCGCCGTCCCCTGCGAGCCGGGCGGCGTACGACCCGTCCGCGGCGATCGTGAACGGGGCCGTGGTCGTCATTTCGATGGCACAGACAGTCATCCGTGCGTCACCTCCGGTGGCGAAGCTAGTTTTCACCGTTCGTGCCGAACAGTGCGCACATGCCCGCTTCACACATACGGGTGGCCGGGCGGCGATTCGTCTTTGCCGATGGAGACGGTTGTGCTGCGCGACACCGGGGCGTTCACCTGCTGCGACTGCCGTGGGCGGGGAGCGGGGCCCGTCCTGGCGGGGACGGTCGCCCCGGACGGTAGCCTTGGCCCGTGCCCCGTCTCTCTGAAGTCATCGCCGCGCTGGACGCTCTCTGGCCCCCCTCGCGGGCCGAGCAGTGGGATGCCGTCGGCACCGTCTGCGGCGACCCCGAAGCCGAGGTCTCCCGGGTGCTGTTCGCCGTCGACCCCGTACAGCAGATCGTCGACGAGGCGGTGAAGCTGGGCGCCGACCTGATCGTCACCCACCACCCCCTCTATCTGCGCGGCACCACCACCGTCGAGGCCGGCACCTTCAAGGGCCGCGTCGTGCACACGCTGATCAAGAACGACATCGCGCTGCACGTCGCCCACACCAACGCCGACACGGCCGACCCCGGCGTCTCCGACGCCCTCGCCGGCGCCCTGGACCTGCGGATCACCGGCCCGCTGGTGCCCGACACCACCGACCCGGCCGGCCGCAGGGGCCTGGGCCGGATCTGCGAACTGGACCACCCCGAGACCCTGCGGGAGTTCGCCGCCCGCGCCGCGGCCTGGCTGCCGGCGACCGCCCAGGGCATCCGCGTCGCCGGCGACCCGGACGCGCTGATCCGCCGCGTCGCCGTCAGCGGCGGCTCCGGCGACAGCCTCTTCGACCAGGTCAGGGCCGCGGGCGTGGACGCCTTCCTCACCGCCGACCTGCGCCACCACCCGGTGTCCGAGGCCCGCGAGCAGAGCCCGCTCGCCCTCGTCGACGCCGCCCACTGGGCCACCGAGTGGCCCTGGTGCGAGCAGGCCGCCGCACAGCTCGACGCGATCTCCGAGCGCCATGGCTGGGGCCTGCGTACCCACGTCTCGCGCACGGTCACCGACCCGTGGACGGCGCACGCGCCGTCCGACGTTTCCTCACCTCCCTCTTCTATCTCAGGAGCCCCCAACTGAACGCCGAGCCCGCCGACCAGATCCGACTTCTCGACGTCCAGGCCCTGGACGTCCGGCTGTCTCAGCTCACCCACAAGCGCAAGTCGCTGCCCGAGCACGCCGAGGTCGACTCGCTGACCAAGGACCTCACCCAGCAGCGCGACCTGCTCGTCGCCGCCCAGACGCAGGCCAGCGACGCCGCGCGCGAGCAGACCAAGGCCGAGCAGGACGTGGACCAGGTGCGCCAGCGCGCGGCCCGCGACCAGCAGCGCCTGGACTCCGGAGCGGGCGTCTCGGCCCGGGACCTGGCGAACCTGCAGAGCGAGGTCGTCTCCCTGGCCAAGCGGCAGGGCGACCTGGAGGACGTGGTCCTGGAGGTCATGGAGCGTCTGGAGGCCGCGCAGGAGCGCGTCACCGAACTCACCGACCGCGTCGCCGGCCTGGAGACCAAGCTCGCGGACGCCATCGCGCGCCGTGATGCGGCCACCGGCGAGCTCGACGCCGAGGCCGCCAAGACCACCAAGGACCGCGAGGTCATCGTCGCCTCCATGCCGGCCGACCTGATGGCGCTGTACGAGAAGATCCGCGCCAAGCAGGGCGGGGTCGGCGCCGCGCGCCTGTACCAGCGCCGCTGCGAGGGCTGCCGCCTGGAGCTCGACATGGCCGAGGTCAACGAGATCAAGGCCGCGGCCCGCGACCAGGTCGTGCGCCACGAGAACTGCGGCCGCATCCTGGTCCGTACGGCCGACTCGGGCATCTGATGCAGAGGCTTGTCCGGTTCGTCGTGGAGGCGGACGGCGGCTCCCGGGGCAACCCGGGGCCCGCAGGCTACGGCGCGGTCGTCCTCGACCCGGCGACGGGCGAGACGCTGGCCGAGCGCGCGGAGTACATCGGCGTCGCGACGAACAACGTGGCGGAGTACAAGGGCCTGCTCGCCGGGCTCAGGGCGGCGCGCGAACTGGCTTCGGACGCGCAGGTCCTGGTCCGGATGGACTCCAAGCTGGTCGTCGAGCAGATGTCCGGCCGCTGGAAGATCAAGCACCCGGACATGAAGCCGCTCGCGGCGGAAGCGGCGACGATCCTGCCCCGTTCCCAGGTCACGTACGAGTGGATCCCGCGCGAGAGGAACAAGCACGCGGACCGGCTCGCCAACGAGGCGATGGACGCGGGCAAGCGCGGCAAGCAGTGGCAGCCGTCGGCCTCCACCGCCGCCCTGGACCACGGTGCCGCGCGCGCCCTGGCCTCCGGCGGTGTTCCGGGGGACGCGGCGAAGGGAGCCGCGTCCGTGCGCGCCGCCCTCGCCGCCGGCGGGGGTAAGGGGGCCCGCACGGCCGAGGCTGCGGACGCGCGCGCCGGCTCCGCCGAAGCGGGCGGCACCGACACGCTGTTCGGCGAAGCCGGGGCGCTCGCGCCCGGCCGGACCCCTGCCTCGGCGGGGCGCGCCCCGGCCCCTGCGGCCGACGTCGCCTCCGTCACCGCACCACGCTCCGCGGCCGGAGCGGGCCCGGCCGTCGCGGACGCTCCGTCGGCGGCCGCGGCCCCCATTGGGGCGGCCTCCACCGCGGGGGCCCCCGTCGGCGGCACGGGCTGGGGGCCCGACATGGGCACCCCCGCCACCCTCGTGCTGCTGCGCCACGGCGAGACCGCCCTCACCCCGCAGAAGCGCTTCTCCGGAAGCGGGGGCTCCGACCCCGAGCTGTCACCGGCCGGGCGGCGCCAGGCCGCGGCGGTCGCCGAGGCGCTCGCCGCGCGCGGCACCGTGCAGACGGTCATCAGCTCCCCGCTGCGCCGCTGCCGCGAGACCGCGCAGGCCGTCGCCGACCGCCTCGGCCTCGACGTGACCGTCGAAGAGGGCCTGCGCGAGGTGGACTTCGGCGCCTGGGAGGGGCTGACCTTCGCCGAGGTGCGCGAGCGGTTCCCCGACGACCTCCAGGCGTGGCTGGACTCCCCGAAGGCGGCCCCCACGGGCGGCGGTGAGAGCTTCATGGCCGCCACCCGCCGGATCTCGGCCACCCGCGACCGGCTGCTCGCCGCGCACGCGGGCCGTACGGTGCTGCTGGTCACCCACGTGACCCCGGTCAAGATCCTGGTCCGCCTCGCCCTGGGCGCCCCGCCGGAGTCCCTCTTCCGCATGGAGCTCTCGGCGGCATCCCTGTCGGCGGTGGCCTACTACGCCGACGGCAACGCCTCGGTCCGGCTGCTGAACGACACGTCCCACCTGCGGTAGCCGCTCACGCGACGAGGGCCCCCGTCACCGGCAGTCCGGCGGCGGGGGCCTCTGTCACCGCAGGGGCATCAGGGTGCGGGCTTCAGGTGGCTGAGGGCTTCCACCGACTTGCTCAGGGCGCGGGCCATGTTGCGGGCTTGGGCCTGGGCGGATTGGATCGCGCCGCTCGCCTCCCGCGGGTACCGGCCGGGCCGTTCTCCGTCCGTGCCGGCCCGGTCGCCGTTACTCCGGAGCATGTGAAGCTCCAGGTGGCGTAGCGCGTCTTCGAGGTGACGGGCCAGGTCGAGCAGGCTCCCGGTCACGGAGGCGATTTCGCCGGGGCTTCCGTAGGCTTCGCGGGGGTCGGTGGTTGCTTCGGCGAGGTCGCGGATGAGTGCGGCGGCGGTGGCCGCGTGGGCCGGGTGATCGGTCATGGGGGTGAGCGTGCCCATCGGACGGCCCGCCGAAAGGCGTCGGCTGCCGGGACCGGGCGGCCGCCCCTCCCCGGTCACGCAGAACGAAACGTCCGACGTGGGGAAGCCCCAGGTCGGACGTTGTGCGGCAGACGAGCCGGCCTGTACGCCGGGTTCTGTCACCCGGTGACCTCGCGGTCGCCGGGGAGACGGCCATCCATCTAGGACCGGCGTTGCCGCCGGCCTCGTGCGGTCTACCCGCGAACTCGGGCGAGCAGCCCTCAAACGTCCGCGCAGACCCGTCCGAAGACGGATCCTCTTGACCTTGCTCCGGGTGGGGTTTACCTAGCCGCCTGAGTCACCTCAGGCGCTGGTGGTCTCTTACACCACCGTTTCACCCTTACCGAGGACCGAAGCCCCCGGCGGTCTGTTTTCTGTGGCACTGTCCCGCGGGTCACCCCGGGTGGGCGTTACCCACCACCCTGCCCTGTGGAGCCCGGACGTTCCTCGGCGGGATCCTCAGGATCCCGACGCGGCCGCCCGGCCGACTCGTCTGCCGTGGCGACCATGCTACCGGCTGTACCGTCACGGCTTGACCTTGATGCAGCGGCAGGGTTTCGACGCACCCGCGTACGCAGGCTCACCGCGCCTGGGCTGGGCCTCGGGGTACCTCCCGGCGGTAGCCGGGGCAGAGGCGCGCGGCATCTTCGCGGACGACGCCTGGCGCGTGCGGGGCGGGTCAGGCCGGGGCGAACAGGGCCTTCGCCGTGCCCGGGTCCGCCTCCGCGAGGAGGACCCGCAGGTGCTCGCCCAGTGGCAGCTCCCGCGAGGCGGACACGATGCGGCCGACCACCGCGGGGTCCGTCAGGTGGACCGTGCCGATCTTCGGCTCCCGGTCGTCGACGTCGATCACCATCGCCTCGAAGACCTCCCCGACGCGGTCCTTGAGCAGCGCGGCCCCGACCAGGTCCACGCACTCCCGCTCGGCCGTGTTGGCCAGACGCCCGCCGCCCGCCATCTCCTCCGGGAGCGAGTCCAGCGCCGCCACCGCCCACCGCGGGGGTTCGGCCCCCGCCACCGCCGCCAGGCACAGCTCGCCCGCGTACCGGTCGACCAGCCGGCGCAACGGCGCCGTGCAGTGGGCGTACGGGGCCGCGACCGCCGCGTGGAGCGCCGGATCCGGGGCCGCGCCCCCGGTGAAGACGGTGTAGCCGGCGCCGCGCAGCAGGGCCGTGCACTCCTGGAGGAAGGCCGCGTGGGCGGGGCGGTGCGGATCGAGGGAGCGCACGAGTCCGGCGTACGGGACGTGGTGCGGCCAGTCGATTCGCAGGGCCTTCGCCGCCCGCCGGAGCCTGCCGACGGCGCCGTCGGGCGCGGTGGGCAGCGTGCGCAGGATGCCGGTCCCGGCGGCCAGCATCAGGTCGGCGGCGGCGATGCCGGTCATGAGCGAGACCTGGGCGTTCCAGCCGTGCGCGGGGAGCGGGGCGCGGTAGGCCAGGGTGTACGAGCCCCCGTGCTCGGCGATCTCCTGTTCGGGCACGTTCAGCGAGATGCCGCCGCGCTCCGCTTCGAGGGCCTCGCGGAGCAGGCCGATGTCCTTCAGGAGGGCGAGGGGCTCCTCCGCCGTGCCGGTGTCGATGGCCTTCTGGGCACCGTCGTAGTCGAGCTCGGCCCGGCTGCGTACGAGGGCACGGCGCACGTCGGTGGTCTCCACCCGGCCCTCGGCGTCGAGGTCGAGCACCCACAGCAGCGCGGGGCGGGTCCGGCCGGGCAGCAGACCGGCCGCGTCCCGCGAGAGCACGGGCGGATGCAGCGGGACCTCCCCGTCGGGGAAGCAGAGGGTGGTGGCGCGGCGGTGGGCCTCGGCGTCCAGCGGGCCGCCCGGGGTGACGAAGGCGGCGACGTCGGCGATGGCGCAGTGGACCCGGAAGCCGCCGGCGGGCCGCTTCGCCAGGTGCACGGCCCGGTCCCGGTCGGCGCAGGACGGGGGGCCGATCGTGAAGAAGGGGATGTCGGTGGCGTCGGCCTCGGGCAGGCGGGGCTCCCGGGCCGCCCGTCCGGCCTCGGCCAGCACCTCGGCCGGGAACTCCACCGGCACGTCCAGTTTCGTCCGCAGTTCACGCAGCGCCACCCGCAGGGCAGCCCCGTCTGCGCCGGTCATGTGCATGGGACGGCGTGGCATGGATCGAGCCTATGGGCGGCGGGCGTGGACGGCATGGCGAGCCGTCTACCCTGGCTGCGGGGCCGCATCCCCTGCGCCGTGTCGTACTGAAGGAGAACCACCGTGCTCGTGCTGCTGCCGCCGTCCGAAGGAAAGGCCGCGGGCGGTTCCGGCGCACCGCTGAAGCCGCAGACGCTGTCCCTGCCCGGTCTGGCCCCGGCCCGTGCGGAGGTCCTGGACGAGCTGGTCGAGCTGTGCGCCGGCGACGAGCCGCGGGCGCGCGAGGTGCTGGGCCTGAGCGAGGGCCTGCGCGGCGAGGTGGCGAAGAACGTGGAGCTGCGCTCGGCCGCGGCCCGGCCGGCCGGGGAGGTCTACACCGGTGTGCTGTACGACGCCCTGGCGCTGGCCGACCTGACCCCGGCCGCGCGGAAGCTCGCCGAGGACGCGCTGCTCGTCTTCTCGGGGCTGTGGGGCGCGGTGCGGATCACCGACCGGATTCCCTCGTACCGCTGCTCGATGGGCGTGAAGCTGCCCGGGTGCGGCGCGCTCGGCGCGTACTGGCGGGGGCCGATGGCGGAGGTGCTGCCGGCCCATGCCGGGGAGGGGCTGGTGCTGGACCTCCGGTCGGCGGCGTACGCGACGGCGTGGAAGCCGAAGGGGGAGACGGCGGGGAGGACGGCGACCGTGCGGGTGCTGCACTCTCAGGTGGTGGACGGGGTGGAGAAGCGGTCGGTGGTGAGCCACTTCAACAAGGCGACGAAGGGTCGTATGGTCCGGGACCTGCTGCTGGCCGGTGCGGTCCCCTCGTCGCCCGCCGAGCTGGTCACGGCCCTGCGGGACCTGGGCTACGTGGTCGAGGCCGAGGCCCCTGCGAAGGCGGGCAAGGCCTGGTCCCTGGACGTGGTCGTCACCCAGATCCACCACTGACCCGCCGTCGCCGGGGTCGCCGTTGCCGGGGTCGCTGCCCCCGGCACCCGGCACCCGGCACCCGGGCTCAGCCCAGCCCCAGCCCAGCTCAGCTCAGCGAACCCAGTTCCGCCGGAGTGTGATGCGCGGGGGTCCGGGGCGCAGCGCCAGGAAGCCCGGGCGCGGCCCGGGGCCGATAACGCGCCTCAGCGGCCCAAGGGCCAGGCGACCGTCGCCGGGGTCTGGGGCGAGGTGCCGGCGTACGTGGCGCAGGCGTCCGTCAGGGTCTCCAGGAGGGTGAGGGGGTCCGGGAGGGGGTGTTCCATGCCGCGGATCCAGGTGACCGCCTGGTCACCGGGGAGCGCAGCCGGGGGGACCAGGACGTAGCTGCCCCGGCAGTGCCAGCGCAGGCCCGGGTGTTCGTCCATGGTCTCGGGGTGGCAGTCCAGTTCGCAGGGCCACCACTCGTCCTCGTCCTCCGGCGTGCCGCGGGTGGCGGTGAAGAAGAGCATCCGGGCCTGGTCGCCCGTGCCGCCCGACTCGGCGACCGGGCCGACCTCGATGCCCGCCTCCAGCAGGCGCGCGAGGGCGCCGGTGCCGGCTTCCAGCGGGACGTCGAGCACGTCGTGGACCATGCCGGTCGCGGTGATGAAGTTGGCCTGGGGCTGGTTGCGCGCCCACCGTTCGACCTGCGCGCGGTCCGTGGTCGACTGGGTCTGCCAGGCGAAGGAGAGAGGGTGCCGTGCGGGCGTCGGACAGCCGATCCGGTCGCACGAACACCGGTAACCGGCGGGATGGGCGGCGGGGGCGAGCGGCAGACCGGCCGCGGCGACGGCCAGGAGCAGCGCCTCGCGTTCTCGGCCGGGGTCCTCGGCGATGGGTTTCGGCCGCCGGCGCAGCCACTGGGAAATCCTGCTCTGCTCGCCGCGTTTGACGCGGCCGGACTCAGACCCCATCTATCCCCTCACCTCACCGTATCCCCGGCGGACCTTCACATGGTCCCACCATCCTGAGCCCCGGATGACCGGTCTCGGTGACCGGGGGGTTGGGGACGGGTAATCGGCCACCCCTGCATAAGCGTAGAATTCGGGCATATGTTCTCGATCGGCCCTCGGTTGCCGGGACGTTAACGGGCGGTGACGTTGGCCACCCCACCCATCACGCGGTCCACCAGCGCGTCGGTGTAGGCGTGCGTCAGCGGCGCCGTCCGCAGGAGCCAACGGTACGTCAGGGGGCCGAGCAGCATCTCCACCATCAGTCGCAGATCCGTGTCCGGCGCGAGCTGCCCGGCCTCCCGGGCCGTACGCAACCGCGCCTCGTACAGGGCGAGCTGCGGCTCCAGCAGCCGCTCGGTGAAGCGGGCGCCGAGCTCTGGATCGGTCGCCCCGGCCGCCGTCAGGGCGCGCGCGGGGGCCTCGTACTTCGCGTCGAGCAGCTCGTCCACCGTCGCCCGCAGGACGTACTTCAGGTCGGCCGCGAGGTCCCCGGTGTCGGGGAAGCCGGTCCAGTCGGCGGCCGCCTCCGCGTCCCCGGCGAGCGCCAGCGAGGCGTCCAGCAGCACGGCGGCCTTCGACGGCCACCAGCGGTAGATGGTCTGCTTGCCGACGCCCGCCCGGGCCGCGATGGCCTCGATGGTCAGCTTGTTGTAGCCGACCTCCCCGACCAGGGCGAGCGCCGCGTCGAGGATGGCCCGCCGGGAGCGGTCGCTGCGGCGGCTGGCGTCAGGGGTCTTGGTCATGTCCTGAAACTATCAACCGAGACGTCTCGTCTTCCTCTTGCCCGCTAAACCACCCAATCAGTTCACTGCGGTGTCCCGCTTGAGGAGAGACGATTCTCTCCACACTCGTCGTGCGACGTGCACGTCGCGTGCAAGTCGTGAGGAGCCTTCTTTGCGCAGAGACGCCACACCCCGGCGCTACCTGATGTGCCCACCCGCACACTTCAAGGTCACGTACTCCATCAATCCGTGGATGGACCCCACGAAACCGGTGGACCTGCCCCTCGCACACGCCCAATGGGAAGACCTGAGGGACCGCTACCGCGCCCTCGGCCACACCGTCGAGACCCTCGTACCCGACCCCGAACTGCCCGACATGGTCTTCGCGGCGAACGGCGCCCTCGTCGTCGACGGCCGGGTGCTCGGCGCCCGCTTCGCCCATCCGGAACGGGCCGCCGAGGCCGGGATCCACCTGGACTGGTTCCGCGGCCAGGGCTACCAGGACGTCCGCGAGCCGTCCCACGTCAACGAGGGCGAGGGCGACTTCGCCGTCACCGCCACCTACATCCTGGCCGGCCGGGGCTTCCGCTCCAGCCCGCTCTCGCACGACGAGGCCCAGGAGTTCTTCGGCCGGCCCGTCATCGGCCTGGACCTGGTGGATCCGCGCTACTACCACCTGGACACCGCGCTGTGCGTCCTGGACGGGGACGAGGTCATGTACTACCCGGCCGCGTTCTCGCCGGGCAGCCGGGCCGTGCTCAAACGCCTCTTCCCGGACGCGCTGCTCGCCGACGGCCACGACGCGGCCGCCCTCGGCCTCAACGCGGTCTCGGACGGCCGGCACGTCCTGCTGCCCCAGGCGGCGACCGGCCTGCTGGCGCCCCTTCGGGACCGGGGGTTCGAGCCGGTCCCGATGGACCTGGGGGAGCTGCTCAAGGGCGGCGGCAGCGTGAAGTGCTGCACGCAGGAGCTGCGGCCCTGACCCGCCCCTGACCCTCCCGGCGCGGCCCCGACCGCAGGCCTAGCGCCCCTGCGACGGCGGCCAGTCCTGGCCCCAGTCGGCGTCCCGCGCCGCCTTGTACAGGTCGCCGTGGCGCTTGGTCACGTTGACCCGGGTCAGGCCCGCCGAGTCACCGCTCTCCGGGCCGCACAGCTCCAACAGCACGAGCCCCTTCCGGATCTGCGGCTTCCGCGTGATCCGGAAGGCGGCGGGCCCGGTCGGGAAACGGGTCGCGGCGACGTAGCTGAACTTCTCGTCCTCGTACGGGAGGGAGCCGCCCTTGACCCGCCGGTGCAGCGAGGACCGGCTGACCCGCGCCGAGAAGTGGCACCAGTCCTGGCCGACCTCGATCGGGCAGGTCCCGTCGTGCGGGCAGGGCGCGGCGACCCGCAGCCCCGCCGCGATCAGCTGGTCGCGGGCCTCGCGGATGCGGAGGTAGCCCTCGGGCGTGCCCGGCTCGACGAGCACCACGGCCTGGCCGGCCCGCGCCGCCTCGGCGACGACGGCCGTCCGCGCCTGCGGGGTCAGCTCGCCCAGCACGTACGAGACGGTCACCAGGTCGGCGTCGGGCAGGGCCAGCCCGGAGCCGATGACGGCCCGCTGCCACGCCGCCCCGCGCAGGACCTCCGAGCCGGACGCCGCCAGCTCCTTGCCGAGGGCCAGCGCCGGCTCCGCCCAGTCGAGCACCGTGGTCTCCCGCGGGCCGTCCCAGGTGGCGTCCACCGCCCAGGTCGCCGCGCCGGTGCCGCCGCCCACGTCCACGTGGGAGCCCGGCGACCAGCCGGGCGCCGCCTCCGCGAGCCCGTCCAGGGCGGCCCGGACGGCCTCGAAGGTGGCGGGCATCCGGTACGCCGCGTACGCCGCCACGTCGGAGCGGTCGCGCAGCACGGGCGCGTCGGTCGGGGTCTGCCCCCGGTAGCTGGCGATGAGCCGCTCTACGGCGGCCGAGGCCTGCTTGGGCGGGAGCCCGTCGAGCAGCCTGCCGAGCGCGCTGCGGAGGGTGTCGGTGGTGGTGGGGGCGGAGGCGTTCACCCGCAGAGTTTACCGGCGCCGGGCGGCGTGGCCCCGTCCGGGGACGGACGGGAACGGCCAGGGCCGCCGGGGCCGGGGCCGAGCGGGCCTCCGGGGCCGAGGGCGTCCGAGCTGCGTCCGAGCGGCGGCGCCTTGGCCGCGCCCAAGCGGCGGACGGACGGGACGGCCGGGGCCGAGCGGGCCTCGGGCTTCCGGGGCCGAGCCGCGGCGCCTTGGCCGTCCTAAGCGGCGGACGGCAGCGGGTCGCGGTTCTGCCAGGGCCGGCACAGGCCCAGGAAGCAGCCCGCCGACACCAGCGCGCACACCAGCTGGACCAGCGCCATCGGCACCGCCGTGTCCTCGCCCGCGATCCCGACCAGCGGCGAGGCGACCGCACCGACCAGGAACGACGAGGTGCCGAGGAGCGCGGAGGCCGATCCCGCCGCGTGCGGGGTCCGCATCAGGGCCTGCGCGTTGGTGTTCGGCAGCACCACGCCCATCGCCGACATCAGCACGAACAGCGCGGCGGCGATCGGGGCCAGCCCCACCTCGCCGAACACCCCGGTCGACATCAGCAGCAGCGCCACCGCCGCCGCCGTGATGATCGCGAGCCCGACGCACAGGGCCTTGTCCAGGCTGACCCGGCCGACCAGCAGCTTGCCGTTGATCTGGCCGACGACGATCAGGCCGACGGAATTGGCGCCGAAGAGCAGGGCGAAGGCCTGGGGCGAAGCACCGTAGATCTCCTGCACTACGAAGGGCGAGGCGGAGATGTACGAGAAGAGCACCGCGAAGGCGAAGCCGCCGGTCAGCGTGTAGCCGGCGAAGACGCGGTCGCCGAGCAGCCCGCGCATGGTCCGCAGCGCGGCGCCCACGCCGCCCGTCTGCCGCCGCTCGGGCGGCAGGGTCTCGCCGAGGCTGCGCCAGACCGTCAGCGTGAGCACGAGGCCGACCCCGGTGAGGACGACGAAGACCCCGCGCCAGTCGGCGAAGCGGAGCACCTGGCCGCCGATGAGCGGGGCGATGATCGGGGCGGACCCGGATATGAGCATCAGGGTGGAGAAGAACCGGGCCATCTCGACCCCGTCGTACAGGTCGCGCACGACGGCCCGGGCGATGACGATCGCGGCCGCGCCGGCCAGCCCCTGGAGCAGGCGGAAGCCGATCAGCATCTCGGTGGTCGGCGCGAGGGCGCACAGCGCGGTGGCCAGCACGTACATGGTCATGCCGGTGAGCAGGGGCCGGCGACGGCCCCACTTGTCGCTCATCGGGCCGATGACGAGCTGGCCCAGCGCCATCCCGGCGAGGCAGGCGGTGAGGGTGAGCTGGACGGTCGCCGCCGGGCTGTGCAGGACGCTGGTGACCTGCGGCAGGGCCGGGAGGTACATGTCCATGGACAGCGGGGGCAGGGCGGTGAGCCCGCCGAGCACGAAGGTGACGAGCAGCCCCGTGCGGCGTGCGGCCGTCAGGGGTGCGGTTGCGGTGTGTGTGGAGGGCGATTCGGGTGACGGCTCGGGTGTGGGGGCCGCCGCGGGGGCTCTCTCCGACATGCGGGACTCCAGTCCTCTTATCTGCTCATGCACCCCTGACCGACCCATGTTCTCAGCTATCGGAACGTCCGGGAGCCGCAGCCCTGTGTGACGTAGCCTGCGGCCCCATGAGCGAAAGTGCCGAGAAGACCGCCGTGGTGACCGGGGCCGGCTCCGGGATCGGCCGTTCCGTGGCCCTGGCCCTGGCCGCGGCCGGCTGGGCCGTGACCGTGGCGGGCCGCCGGACCGGCCCCCTGGAGGAGACGGCCGCCGCCGCCGGGGCGGACGCCGACATCCTGTGCGTCCGGACGGACGTCAGCGATCCGGACGACGTCAATGCTCTGTTCGAGGCAGTTCGCGAGCGGTACGGGCGCCTCGACCTGCTCTTCAACAACGCGGGCACCTTCGGCCCGGGCGGTGTCCCGCTGGAGGACATCGGCTACGAGGCCTGGCGCTCGGTGGTGGACGTCAACCTGACCGGCGCGTTCCTGTGCGCCCAGGCCGCCTTCCGGCAGATGAAGCGGCAGGACCCGCAGGGCGGCCGCATCATCAACAACGGCTCCATCTCGGCGCACGTGCCGCGCCCGCACTCCGTCGCCTACACCGCGACCAAGCACGCGGTGACCGGCCTGACCAAGTCCCTGTCGCTGGACGGGCGCCCGTACCGGATCGCCTGCGGTCAGATCGACATCGGCAACGCGGCGACCGAGATGACCGAGCGGATGCAGAGCGGCATCCTCCAGGCCAACGGGCAGCTGGCCGTCGAACCGGTGATGGACGCCGCGGACGTGGCCAGCACGGTGCTGCACATGGCGGAGCTCCCGCTGGAGGCGAACGTGCAGTTCGCGACGGTGATGGCGACGGCCATGCCGTACATCGGGCGCGGCTGAGCAACCCCGTTGCCAGGGCGTGCCGACGGCGCCGATCATGACCGCATGACCGATACCGAAGTGCTGCGCTACACCGCCTTCTCCGAGGATCCGCAGGGCGGCAACCCCGCCGGCGTCGTGCTGGACGCCTCCGGGCTGGACGACGCCGCGATGCTGGAGATCGCCGCCGGGCTGGGGTACAGCGAGACGGCCTTCCTGACCGGCCCGGCGGGGCCGGTGTGGCCCGAGGAAGCGGCCCCGGAGGCCGGCCGCGGCTTCACCGTGCGCTACTTCAGCCCGAAGGCGGAGGTGCCGTTCTGCGGGCACGCCACCGTGGCCGCCGCCGTGGCGCTGGCCGAGCGGATCGGGCCCGGTGAGCTGCTGTTCACGACCCGCGCGGGAGACGTACCCGTGTCCGTCACCGCCGAAGAGGGGCACGTGCGCGCCACCCTGACGAGCGTCGTTCCGGAGGTCGACGACATCTCCCCGGCCGACCTCGCCGAGGCGCTGGCCGCGCTGGACTGGCCGGAGGCGGACCTGGACCCGGCGTTCCCGCCCAGGATCGCCTATGCCGGCGCCCGCCACCTGGTGCTCGGCGCCGGTACCCGGGCCCGGCTCGCGGACCTCGCGTACGACTTCGCCCGGCTGGAGGCCCTGATGCGGCGCCTCGACCTCACCACCGTGCAGCTGGTGCACCGGGCCGGCCCGGCGGAGTTCCACGTACGGGACCCCTTCCCGGTCGGCGGAGTCGTGGAGGACCCCGCGACCGGGGCCGCCGCGGCCGCCTTCGGCGCGTACGCGCGCGAGCTCGGGCTGGTCCCCGAGGACGCGGTGCTCACCCTCCACCAGGGCGCGGACATGGGCCGGCCGGGGGTCCTCACGGTGGAACTGCGCGCCGGGGACCCGCGGGTCCGCGTCGGCGGCACGGGCGTGCGGATCCCCTGATGAAGGTGCTGGTGTACGAGGCCGCCGCGCTCCCGGCGGAGCTCGGCGGCCAGGTCGAGGCCCTGGAGGCGGCGGCCTGGCCCGGCGCCTCACCCGGGCACGATCCGGCCCTGGCGCCGCGCGCCCTGCTGCTCGTGGACGGTGACGGCACGGTGGCCGCCTCGCTGGCGCTGCTGTACAAGGAGATCGAGGTCGCGGGCCGCAGGTACCGGGCGGCCGGGCTGAGCGCGGTCGTGACGCGGGCCGCGCTGCGCGGCCGCGGGCTCGGGGGCCGGCTGGTGGCGGCGGCCCGCGCCGAACTGGCGGCGGACCCGGCCGTGGACGTGGCGCTCTTCAGTTGCGACCGGCCGTTGGCGCCGTTCTACGAGGCGGCCGGCTTCGCGCGGCTGCCGGGCACGGTCCTGGTCGGCGGCACCCCCGCCGAGCCGCTGGCCACCGACGGCCCGGGCTTCGAGAAGGAGGTGGTGGCGGCCTTCTTCACGGACACCCCGGAGCGGGACCGGGCCGCCTTCAGCGGCGTCCGCGTCCCGCTGTACCCCGGAAACACCGACAGGCTGTGGTGACCGGCGTGCGAGCCCGTCACCACAGCCTGTCGGCCGGTCACCCGGTCATCCGGTCATCCGGTCAGCCGGCCTGCGCGGTGTCCGAGGGCTGTGCCTTCGGAGCCGCCGGGCGGCCGCGGTCCGCGAAGAACAGCACCAGCACGGGGATCAGGTACAGCGCCCACACCGAGAGCTGAAGGACGGTGGGGTCCGGCTGGAAGTTGAAGACGCCCTTGAGCAGCGTCCCGTACCAGCTGTCCGGCGGGATGGTGGCGCTGATGTCGAAGGCCTTGTTCCCGAGCCCGCCCAGGAACCGGGCCTCCTGGAGGTCGTGGACCCCGTACGCGAGCACGCCCGCGGCCACGACGACCAGCATGGCGCCGGTCCACTTGAAGAACTTCGCCAGATTGATCTTCAGGGCGCCCCGGTAGAACAGGTAGCCCAGCACGATCGCCGTCGCGATGCCCAGCAGCACACCGATGAGCGGCGCCGAGGAGCCCTCGCCGCTGGCCCGTACCGACGCCCACACGAACAGCGCGGTCTCCAGGCCCTCGCGGCCGACGGCCAGGAAGGCGGTGGCGACCAGCGCGCCGGTGCCCATGGCGAGTGCCGTGTCGAGCTTGCCGTGCAGCTCGGCCTTCAGATGCCGCGCGGTGCGCTTCATCCAGAAGACCATCCACGTCACCAGGCCCACCGAGATGATGGAAAGGGTGCCGCCGAGCAGCTCCTGCGCCTCGAAGGTCAGCTCCTGGGTGCCGAATTCGAGCATCGCGCCGAAGGTGAGCGAGAGCGCGCAGGCGATCCCGATGCCGAGCCACACGGGACGCAGGGCGTCCCGGCGGTCGGTCTTCACCAGGTACGCGACGAGGATGCAGACGACCAGGCTGGCCTCCAGCCCCTCGCGCAGGCCGATCAGATAATTGCCGAACACGGCGGTTCCTTCTCTCCGACTGGCTTACGCGAACAGCGTCCGGCCCCACCAGTCGTCCTTGTCGCGGACGCCCGGCGGGACGGCGAAGATCGCCGAACCCACGTGCTGGATGTATTCGTTGAGGACGTCGGCCTTCGCCAGCTGGCGCTGGATCGGGATGAAGCCCTTGCGGACGTCGCGCTGGAAGGCGAGGAAGAACAGGCCCGCGTCGAGGCGGCCCAGACCGTCCGTGCCGTCGGTGAAGGAGTAGCCGCGGCGCAGGATCGTCGCACCGTTGTTGGTGTCCGGGTGCGCGAGGCGGACGTGCGCCTCCGGCTTCATCGCCTTCAGGAACGGCTCGTCGCGCTCCTTGGACTTGCCGACCGGGGCGCCCTCGCCCTTGTCGCGGCCGAAGATGTCCTCCTGCTCCTGCAGGGGGGTGCGGTCCCAGATCTCGATGTTCATCCGGATCCGGCGGGCCACCAGGTACGAGCCGCCGGTCATCCACTCGCTGCCGTCGCTCGCGCCCACCCACACGTGCTTGTCCAGGGCCGCCTTGTCGGTGCCCGAGATGTTCCGGGTGCCGTCCTTGAAGCCCATCATGTTGCGCGGGGTCTGCTCTTCGGGCGTGGTCGACGAGGTCTTGCCGAAGCCCAGCTGCGACCAGCGCACCGCCGTCTTGCCGAAGCCGATGCGGGCCAGCTGACGGATCGCGTGCACGGCGACCTGCGGGTCGTCGGCGCAGGCCTGGACGCAGAGGTCGCCGCCGGAGCGGGCCGGGTCCAGGTTGTCGCCCGGGAACAGCTCCAGGTCGACCAGGGCTCCGGGCCGCTTGTCCTCCAGGCCGAACCGGTCCTTGGCGAACAGGCCCGGCCCGAAACCGATGGTCAGGGTCAGACGGGAGGCCTTCAGGCCGAGCGCCTCGCCGGTGTCGTCCGGGGGCGCCTCGGGGAGACCGCCGAAACCGCCCTCGCCGACCGGCAGGCCGGCCGTCATGCGGCGGGCCGCCTCGGTCCACTCCTTGAGGAGCTTGATCAGCTCCTCGCGGCTCTTCGTCTTCACGTCGAAGGCCGCGAAGTGCAGACGGTCCTGCACGGCGCTGGCGATACCGGCCTGGTGCTCACCGTGGAACGGCACGGCCGCTCCGGCGGCGGACGCCGAGACCATGTCCGACCCGCCGCCGAAGGCGGCCACCGCTCCGCCGGCCGCGGCCGCGCCGAGCGCGAGCCCGGCACCGCCCCAGCCCAGTACGGCCCGCCGCGAGGGCGCGGCCGCGGACTCGCCGCCGTCCTGCTGATCTGCCTGCGGCTGCGCCGCCGATTCCGACTCGGACATCGTGTTCTCCCGCCTCCTTCGTCGCTGACCGTTACTTCGTGACCGCGGCGGCGAGCTTGGAGAGCGGCTCGCCGAGGGCGCTGACGCCGTCCGAGAGCTCCTTGCGCTCCGCCTCGGCGACCTTGTCGTACGAGGTGAAGTCGTAGGAGGTCTTGTCGGCGCGGTACTTGTCCAGCAGCGTGTTCATCGCGGCGAACTGGGTGTCCAGCTGCTTGACGAGCTCCGGGTCGTTCGCTGCGGCGATCGTCTTCAGGACCTCGTACGCCTTCTCCGCGCCCTCGACGTTGGCCTTGAAGTCGACCAGGTCGGTGTGGGAGTAGCGCTCTTCCTCGCCCGTGACCTTGCCGCTGGCGACCTCGTCGAGGAGCTCCTTGGCGCCGTTGGCGATCGAGGAGGGGGTGATCTCCGCCTGGCCGACCTTCTTCTGCCAGTCGGTCAGGTCCGCCATCAGGGTGTCGGCGAGCTTCTTGTCAGCGTCGTCGATCTTGTTGTCGGCCCACAGGGACTTCTCCAGGCGGTGCCAGCCCGTCCAGTCCTTCGCCGGGTCCTGGCCGGCCTCCAGGCCGTCCTCGCGGACGTCGACCTTCGGGTCGATGTCACCGAAGGACTCGGCGACCGGCTCGGTGCGCTCCCAGCCGATGCGGGAGGGCGCGTATGCCTTCTTCGCCGCCTCGACGTCGCCGGCCTTGACCGCGTCCGCGAAGGCCTGCGCCTTGGGGAGGGTCTCCTCGGCCTGCGCGACCACGTACGCGCGGTAGGCGGCGACCGCGGCGTCGGCCTCGGGGCTGCGCTTCTCCGCGGCGGCGCCCTTGCCGGTGGCCTTGACCTTCTTGCTGATGCCGTCGCCCTTCATGCCGGGCTTGCAGACGATCTCGTATTCGCCCGGCTTGATCTCAGCGGTGATGGAGGCCTTGGTGCCGGGGCCGATGTTCTCGCGCTCGGTCACGATGCGGGCGTCCGGGAAGAGGACGTACACCTCGGTGACCTTGGAGCCCTTGTTCTCGACGTCGATCTGGACCTTGCCCGCCGGGAACTCCGTCTTCGACACCTCGCAGGCGCTGTCGGAGGCCGCCACCTTGATCGCGCCGTCGCCACCCGCGTCGCTCTTCTGGGAGCAGCCGGTGACGGCGGTCAGGGCTGCCGCCACGGAGGCGGCGGCGATGACGGTGAGGCGGGCGGGGCGCATAGGAGGCTCCTGGGCGTCGGACGTGTGGGCCGTCCCAAGGGGGAGAGGCCGGTGAGGCGGACCTAACTTAACCGAGGCTTACCTGACCCATACCCACTCGTGCAGTGATTCAGCTCTCACCTTCCGGCGGCGGACACGGGGCCGTCACGGACGCTTCACGGCAGCCCCAAGAGCGGGTCAAGCGGAGGTAAAAACGGAGTGGTCGTTCCGCGCTGCCGTGCGCTCTGCCGCCTCGCGTACGGGCACCACCGGCGGGATCCCGGTGCGCGGAAGCGGAAGGATCTCCGCCGGCTGCTGAGGGGGGTGCGGCCGAGCGGTCCGCCCTCGAAGCCGTGCGGGACGGCGGCCCGGTCCGCGCCGACGGCGGCCGGTCACGGGTCGCGCGGTGCGCCGAGCGCGCGCCCCGGCGGCGGCCCGCTCCCGGCGGATCTGCGGTTCGGGATCCGGGTGGCGCGGGCCGAGGGCCACGGCCGGTTCGCCGAGCGGCTGCAGCGGGGCGTGCTGGGCCGGTACGCGGGGCGGCGCGAAGCCTCGGTGACCTCGGCTTCTCTGTGGCTGTGGCTGTGGCCGTGGCGTCGTGGCCGTGGCTGTGGTCGTGGCGTCGCGGCCGTGGGCAAGGAAGCCGCGCTCCCTGTGGCGGCGCCGGTGGCGCCGGCGGTCCGGGCGCTCCGGGCGGTCCGGGCCTCACGCGCCGCCACCGTCGGCGGCAGCCTCGCCGCCTCCGGCGCGGAGATCCCGGCCCCGGCCCCGGCTCCCGCCTGGTGCCTCCGGCGCGGCGGGCGCGGTCCACCCGCGCTCAGATGGCGTACGGACCTGCAGCGAGCCGTGCTTGAATGCCCGCGTGAACGATCTCGACGTGTTGAAGGTCTTCTGCGCGGGTGACGGCCGGCACGGCAACCTGCTCGGTGTCGTCAGGGACGGCCGGGCCTGCCCCGACGACGCGTCGCGGCAGGCGCTGGCCGCCGAACTCGGCTACAGCGAGACGGTGTTCGTCGACGACCCCGAGCGCGGCGTCGTCGACATCCGCACCCCCGGCACGCGGATGTCCTTCGCGGGCCATCCCCTGGTCGGCGTCGCGTGGCTGCTGGACATCGAGGAGCTCCAGCCGCCGGCCGGATCCGTATGGGCGCGTGATGACGGGGAGTTCACCTGGATCACGGCCCGCCCCGAGTGGGTCGAGGGCAAGCGCACCGAGCAGTACGCCAGCCCCGCCGAGGTCGACGCGCTGCCGGCGCCACCGCCGGGCGAGGGCTGGCTGTACGCGTGGGCCTGGGAGGACGAGTCCGCGGGACGGGTACGGGCCCGCGGCTTTCCGCGCCGGGCCGACGGGGTCATCACCGAGGACGAGGCCACCGGCTCGGCGGCGATCCTGCTGACGGCCCAGCTGAACCGCGCCCTGAACATCACCCAGGGCGCCGGCTCCCAGATCCTCACCGCCCCCGGTCCCGACGGAACGGTCGAGATCGGCGGCCGCGTCCGCTTCGCCCCGGGCGGCATCGGCGGCAGCGGTGGTGGCTTCGGCAGCGGCGACGCCTAGTGCGGTGACCGGCAGGGTCCACCGGGTCGCGGCCCCTGGCACGGCACCTCGCCGCGTTGCCGGACCGCGCCGGTACGTCCCGTACGGCCGCGGCCCTCCGCCTTGCGGTGCACCGCACCTGGGGGCCCCTCCCCGCGGTAGCCGGGGGGACGCCGCGACCCGGCAGACCTCCCGGCCGCAGCACTAGGCCGAGATCGGGAACCGCTCGCCCAGCTCGCGGAAGACCGCGCCGTTGAAGTCGAAGGCGCGCCTGCACTCGTCGACGATGCGCTGCTTCTCCAGGTCGTCCGCGGCGATCGCGTCCAGCAGCTCGCGGTAGGTCCGCTTGAAGGCCGCCGGGTTGGAGATGTCCGCGAAGACGTAGAAGCGGACGCCGTCCCCCTTGCGCGTGAAGCCCCAGGTGCGCTCCGCCTTGTCGCGGATGATCTGGCCGCCGGAGAGGTCGCCGAGATAGCGGGTGTAGTGGTGGGCGACGTAGCCGCCCGGCCAGTCGGCCGCGCACTCGGTCACCCGGGCGGCGTACGCCTCGGTCGCGGGCAGCGCCGCAACGCTCTCCCGCCAGCCGGGCCCCAGGAGGTGCGCGAGGTCGCGTTCGATCTCGGCGACGCGCATCAGCTCGGGCCGGATGAAGGGGCCGGCCACCGGGTCGTCCCGGAGGGAGTCGGCCGCGTCCTCCAGGGCCCGGTACACGAACCACAGCTGCTCGGTGTACCGCGTGTACGCGTCCACCCCGAGCCGCCCGCCCAGCAGGTCACTCATGAAGGCCGACGTCTCGGCCTCGGTGTGCTGCTCGTGCGAAGCGACGCGGATGACCGTAGAGAAGGCGTCCAAGGCGGACCTCCAGGGAAGGAAAAAGACGTGACGGCACGGCCGCCACGTCCGATCCTGCTACTTAGGTATGCCTAAGTCAATGGGTTCCCGACGCCCTGTCGGTAAAAAGTCACCTGCCCCAGCGCCACGACGGGACTCACGGCAGGGTGAGGATCTCCGTGCCGGTGTCGGTCACCACCAGCGTGTGCTCGAACTGCGCGGTGCGCTTGCGGTCCTTCGTGACGACCGTCCAGCCGTCCTCCCACATGTCGTACTCGTGGGTGCCCAGGGTCAGCATCGGCTCGATGGTGAAGGTCATCCCGGGCTCGATGACGGTGGTCGCGTGCGGGCTGTCGTAGTGCGGGATGATCAGGCCGGAGTGGAAGGACGAGTTGATGCCGTGGCCGGTGAAGTCCCGGACCACGCCGTAGCCGAAGCGCTTCGCGTACGACTCGATGACCCGGCCGATGACGTTGATCTGGCGGCCCGGCTTGACGGCCTTGATGGCCCGGTTCAGGGCCTCGCGGGTGCGCTCCACCAGCAGCCGCGACTCCTCGTCCACCTCCCCGCACAGGTAGGTGGCGTTGTTGTCGCCGTGCACCCCGCCGATGTACGCGGTGACGTCGAGGTTCACGATGTCGCCGTCGCGCAGGACGGTGGAGTCGGGGATGCCGTGGCAGATGACCTCGTTGACCGAGGAACACAGCGACTTCGGGAAGCCCCGGTAGCCGAGCGTCGAGGGGTAGGCGCCGTGGTCGCACATGTACGCGTGGGCGACCCGGTCGAGCTCGTCGGTGGTCACCCCCGGGGCGATCAGCTTGGCGGCCTCTTCCATCGCCTGGGCGGCGATCCGGCCGGCGATGCGCATGGCCTCGATGGTCTCGGCCGACTGCACCTCCGGTCCGGTGTACGGAGTGGGCGCGGGCCTGCCCACGTACTCGGGCCGGCGGATGTTTCCGGGAACGGAACGGACGGGGGAAAGCTCGCCTGGTACGAGCAGCGACTGGCCGGACATGCAAGCGAGTGTATCCAGCGGGGATGGGGCAGCATGGCGGCAGAGAGCGGCATCGAGAGGAGCCCGACAGCGATGGCCCTGTTCAAGAAGCGCCAGGTGGGCAAACCGGGCGAGTGGTACTACTGCCTGGTCCACAAGAAGGTCGAAGAAGGCCCCGAGTGCCCCGCCAAGGACCGGTTCGGTCCGTACGGGACCCCCGAGGAGGCGGCCCACGCCATGGAGACGGCCGAGGAACGCAACCTCGAATGGCAGACGGACCCCAAGTGGAACGACAAGACCCGCGAGGACGACGAGGGCACGACCGCGTAGGCCACGTCCGCCACCACGGGCCTCGGGGCTCCTACCAGCGGCTGGGCGGCGGGGCGGTCAGCTGATCGGCCAGCCGCGCCAGCCGGTCCCGCAAGCGCCGCGGCCGGCGCTGCTGAGGCGGGCCGTTCTCCCCGGCCGCCGCGCTGACCAGGTGCTGCACGGTGTCCAGATCGAGCTCCGCGGAGCCCTCCGTCACCGAGAGGGCGTCGTGCGCGAGCGTGCCCAGCTCCGGGTCCCCGCCGTCCAGGGACAGTACGGTCGCCCCCGCGCGCCGGGCGTCGTGCACCCGCTCCAGCAGCTCCTCGCCCGGCTCCTCCGGCGCCACCACCAGCAGCGTGTGCCCGCGCCGGGCCGCCTCCAGCCGGCTCAGACCCACCGACAGGTGCGCCGGCTGCCCGGCAGGCACACGGTGGCGCACGAGGGTGGGCGCCAGCTCGGGCAGCCCGGACCAGGCGGCCTCGTCCACCAGGTGCGCCGCCAGGTGCCAGGGCTCGTACTGCTCGGTCCCCACCAGCAGCAGGTTCCCGGCGCCCGGTACGACCGAGCGCCGCAGCGAGCCGGCGAAGCGGCGCGCGGCGCCCGGCCACTGCGTACCGGCGAGGACCTCGCGCAGCAGCGCGACTCTCACGGCATCCATGACGGGCATCCTGCACCACGCACGGGACACGGGGGAGCACTTCACTCTCCTTCGGCTCTGCGGTACTCGGCAGTACGCTCGCCCCCATGACTTCCTCAGACAGCACGCAGAAGCCGCCGGCCAAGGACCCCTGGGACCTCCCGGACGTCTCCGGCCTCGTCGTCGGCGTCCTCGGCGGCACCGGCGACCAGGGCCGGGGCCTGGCCTACCGGCTCGCCCGGGCCGGCCAGAAGGTGATCATCGGCTCCCGCGCTGCCGAGCGCGCGCACACCGCCGCGGAGGAACTGGGCCTCGGCGTGGAGGGCGCGGACAACGCCGAGTGCGCGCGGCGCAGCGACATCGTGATCATCGCCGTGCCGTGGGAGGGTCACGCCAAGACCCTCGAAGCACTCCGCGAGGACCTCGCGGGCAAGCTCGTGGTGGACTGCGTCAACCCGCTGGGCTTCGACAAGCAGGGCGCCTACGCCCTCCAGGTCGAGGAGGGCAGCGCGGCCCAGCAGGCCGCGGCCCTGCTCCCGGACTCCCGCGTCACGGCCGCGTTCCACCACCTCTCGGCGGTCCTCCTCCAGGACGAGTCGATCGACGAGATCGACACCGACGTGATGGTCCTCGGCGAATCCCGCGCCGACACGGACACCGTCCAGGCCCTGGCCGCCCGCATCCCGGGCATGCGGGGCGTCTTCGCGGGCCGACTGCGGGGCGCCCACCAGGTCGAATCCCTGGTGGCCAACCTGATCTCGACCAACCGCCGCTACAAGGCCCACGCGGGCCTGCGCGTCACGGACGTCTGAGCGGCGACGTCCGGCCGTCCTTACGGGACCACTGCGGGGCATGGGGGACACTGGAGGGGCTCGACCCCGTTCAGTGTCCCCGAGGAGCCCTTCCCATGCCCCGCCTTGCCGTCTTCGCCGTTGTCGTCTGCGTCCTTGCGGTGGCCGCGGCCGTCGTCGCCTTCGTGGAGGGCAGCTACCTCGGGATCGTCTGGGTGCTGCTGGCCGGCCTCACGTCCAACATGGCCTGGTACTACATCCGCAAGGCGAAGGCCGAGAAGGCCGCCGCCGCGCGCAGCGCGAACTAGCGGGAACCAGCGCGAACTAGGAGGGGACCTCGCAGAAGCCGTCGGTCTCCACCCAGAAGCGGTAGAGGTCGCGGCCGCAGTACGTGTCCAGGTCCGACACGCCGAGCCCCGACAGCACACCGCTCACCGTGTCGAAGAAGAACGCGTTGACCTCCGGGATCCACAGCAGCGCGAAGACCGCGATCAGGCCGAACGGCGCCAGCGGCGCCGCCTCGCGGCGCACCCGGTACGACAGCCACGGCTCGATCACCCCGTAGCCGTCGAGGCCCGGCACCGGCAGGAAGTTCAGGATCGCCGCCGACACCTGGAGCAGGGCGAGGAAGGCGAGCGCGAAGCGGAAGGCCGGCGGGACGCCGTCGAGGGCGTCCAGCCAGAACGGGGCCGTGCACACCACGGCGAAGGCCACGTTGGTCAGCGGGCCCGCCGCCGAGATCAGGCTGTGCTTCCAGCGCCCCTGGATGCGGTCGCGCTCGATGTACACCGCGCCGCCGGGCAGGCCCAGACCGCCCAGGATCACGAAGAGCACCGGCAGGACGATGCTGAGCAGCGCGTGCGTGTACTTCAGGGGGTTCAGCGTCAGGTAGCCCTTGGCGCCCACCGTCAGGTCGCCGCCGTGCAGCGCGGTCCGGGCGTGCGCGTACTCGTGCAGGCACAGGGAGACCACCCACGCCGAGGTCACGAAGAGGAACACGGCGAGCCCGGTGCTCGTCGAGTACCCCGTCCACACGGCCCAGCCCGTGACCGCCATGACGGCGGCGATGCCGAGGAAAACCGAACTGATGCGCCGCTCGCCGCGGCTGCCCTGATGACCCATGCGGCGAAACCTATCCCGGGGCCCGGACCGAAATAGGGTCGGGGCCGGGCAAGGATCCGGCGACAATGGGCCGGTGCGTTACGCGATTCTCGGCACGACCCAGGCCATACGCGACGACGGGACCCCCGTCGCGGTCGGAGGCGCGCGCCTGCGGGCGCTGCTGACCGGGCTCGCACTGCGCCCCGGGCGGGCGGTCCCGGCGCACCTGCTGGTCGCCGAGGTGTGGGACGGCGATCCGCCGGCCGACGCGGTGGCCGCCCTGCAGGCGCTGGTCGCGCGGCTGCGGCGGGCGCTGGGGCACGAGGCCGTGCGTTCCGCCGGGGGCGGCTACCTGCTCGTCGCCGACCGCGAGGACATCGACCTGTACCGCTTCGAGCGGCTGGCCCGCGCCGGGCGCGAGGCCCTGGAGGGAGGCGAGGCGGCCAAGGCCGCGGCCCTGTACGACGAGGCCCTCGCCCTGTGGCGCGGACCCGCCCTGGCGGACCTCCCCGACCCGGCCGCGGAGTCCGCGCGCTGGGACGCCGTACGGGGCGACGCGCGCCGGGGCCGGCTCGCCGCGGCCCTGGCCCTGGGCGGGGCGGAGCAGGCGCTGCCGGAGCTGACCGCGCTGTGCGCCCGGCAGCCACTGGACGAGCCGCTGCAGGCCCTGCGCATCCGGGCACTGCGCGACGCGGGCCGCCCGGCGGAGGCCCTGGCCGCGTACGACACCGTCCGCCGGGATCTCGCCGCCCGCCTGGGCACCGGCCCGGGCCCGGCCCTGCGCGCCCTGCACGCCGAGCTCCTGAACCCCGCACCCGGAGCCGGATCCGGAACAGCGCACGCACCCGGAGCCGGAGCCTCAGCCGAGGCCGAGGCCGAGGCCCGACCCGGACCCGCAGCCGCGGCCGGAACAGCGCCCGGACCCGCGCCCGCACCCGCGGCCGCGCTCGGACCCGCCGCCTCCCGGCCGGATGCACGGCCCCGGCCCGCGGCTCCGGCGCAGCCCGGGCAGGGCAACCTGCGGGCCCGGCTCACCACCTTCGTCGGGCGCGAGGACGACATCCGCGCCATCGGCGCCGACCTCGTCCGGGCCCGGCTCGTCACGCTGCTCGGCCCCGGCGGAGCCGGCAAGACCCGGCTGTCCCAGGAGGCCGCCGAGGCCGAGGACGCGGGCGACTGGCCCGACGGCGTGTGGCTCGTCGAACTCGCCCCCGTCGACGACCCCGAGGACGTCGCCGAGGCCGCGCTCGCCGCGCTCGGCGCGCGCGAGACCAAGCTGCGCGGCGCCGCCGCCGAGGAAATGCGGGCGCTGACCGACCGCCACGGCGACGACCCCCTCGACCGCCTCGCCGAACACTGCGCCCGGCGCAGGCTGTTGCTGCTGCTCGACAACTGCGAGCACGTCATCGGCGCCGCGGCCGAACTCGCCGAACGGCTCCTCACCCACTGCCCCGGCATCCGGATCCTGGCCACCAGCCGCGAACCCCTGGGCGTACCGGGGGAGACGCTGCGCCCGGTGGAGCCGCTGCCCGACCCGGTCGCGCTGCGGCTGCTCGACGACCGCGGCGCGGCCGCGCGCGCCGGTTTCACCGTGGCCGAGGACCCGGCGGCGGCCGCCGAGATCTGCCGCCGCCTGGACGGGATGCCGCTGGCCATCGAGCTGGCCGCCGCCCGCCTGCGCCTCCTCACCCCGCGTCAGATCGCCGATCGCCTCGACGACCGCTTTCGCCTCCTGACCAGCGGAAGCCGCACCCTGCTGCCCCGCCAGCAGACCCTGCGGGCCGTCGTCGACTGGTCCTGGGACCTGCTCGACGAGCCCGAACGCGCCGTCCTGCGCCGGCTGTCCGTCTTCGCGGGCGGCTGCGACCTCGCCGCCGCCGAGACGGTGTGCGCCGAAGGCGGCCTCGACGTCGCCGACACGCTCGGCTCCCTCGTCGACAAGTCCCTCGTCGTGGCCGCCCCCGGACCCGACGGCTCCGGCATGCGCTACCGCCTCCTGGAGACGGTCGGCGAGTACGCCGCCGAGCGCCTCTCCGAGGCCGGCGGCGACCGGGAGGCCACCGAGCGCCGCCACCTGGTCCACTACCGCGAACTCGCCCGCACCACGGAGCCGCTGCTCCGCGGCCACGGCCAGCGCGCCGCCGCCGACCGGCTCGCCACCGAGTACGAGAACCTCCGGACCGCCCTGCGCCACGCGGTGGCCGCCCGCGACGTCGACGAACTGCTGTGCCTGATCCACTCCCTGGGCTGGTACTGGCACATGCACGACCAGCGCGCCGAGTCCCGGCACTGGGCCGACGCGGCCGCGGCCCTCGGGCCCCATCCCTTCCTGCCGCCCCTGGTCCCCGCGGAACCGGTGTACGAGCAGCTCGTCGGCTCGCCCCCGCCGTACTCCGGCGAGGTGCTCGCCGAGGCCTGGCGCGCGGTCCACCTGGTCCAGCTGGCCTCCCGGGACCAGACCAGCGAGACCTGGAACACCCCGGAGGTCCGTGCTCTGATCGACGGGGTGCTCGCCACCTACCGGCCCGGTCTTCCGCAGACCTGCCGGACCCCCGCCTCCTTGTGGATCTACGCCGTCATGATCGCGGGCGACCCCGGACTGCTCCAGCAGGTCATCGACGCGACCGTCGACACCGCCCGCGCGCTGAGCTACCGCTGGGAACTGGCCTCCGCGCTCCAGCTGCGCGCCAACATCCTCGCCAACCGTGCCGACTGGGCGGGGGACGCCTCCCGCGACGCCGACGAGAGCCTGGCCCTCTTCCGCGAGCTCGGCGACGCCTGGGGCTGCGCCGAGGCGCTCTCCGCCCGCGCCGAGTCCCGCGAGAAGCGCGGCGAGTACGGCCCGGCGGCCCGGGACTACCGTGAGGCCATCGCGTACGCCGAACGCCTCGGCGCCAAGGCCCAGGTGACGGTCCTGCGGGTACGGATGGCCGGGACGCTCGCCGAGGACGGCCGGATGGAGGAGGCCGAGCAGATCCTCACCGAGGTCGCCGCCGCGGCGCACCGGTTCGGCAACGAGGCCATGCCCGCCGCCCGGATGTTCCTCGCGGGAATCCTCGGCCGCACCGGCCGGATCCTCGAGGCGCGCGACCAGCTCCAGCTCCTGCGTGACGAGTTCGCCTTCGGCGCGTTCGCCGTCTTCGACGGGTTCCTGCTCGGCACGATGGCCTGGCTGGACAACCAGGAGGGCGCGTACGAGGAGGCCCGCGCACGGCTGCGCCAGGCCATGGGCGCCGTCCAGGACCCGGTGGCGCGGATCATGGCCCCGCAGATGCCGGCGGTCTACCTGATGACCGCGGCCCTCTCGCTGGTCTCCCTCGGCGGCCCGCGGCGGGCGTACGACGCCGCCCGGCTGCTCGGCGCCTACCGCGCCCACCTGCCGCCCGGCCATTTCCCCGTCTCCACGGAACGCGAGGACCACGCCCGCGCCGAGGAGCTGGCGCGGGCGGCGCTCGGCGACGCCGCGTACGGGGCGGCGTACGCCGAGGGCGGCGGCCTCACCCTGGAGGAGGCCACCGCCCTCATCTGACCCGGCCCCCGGCCGGAGCCCGTCCGGGACGCGATCCGGAACGGACCGGTCCGCGGGTCAGGCCTTCTGGCGGAACTTGCGCACCGCGAGGGGCATGGTGACCGCCGTGATGGCGAGCGACCAGGCCAGGGTCATCCACACCGAGTCGCCGAGCGGCATCCCGTTGATCAGGGCGCGTGCCGCGTCGGCCAGGTTGGACAGCGGGTTGTAGTCGGTGAAGGTCTGCAGCCAGCCCGGCATCGTGGACGTCGGGGCGAAGATCGAGCTGCCGAACTGCAGCGGCATCAGGACCATCATCGCCATGCCCTGGACGGCCTGCGCGGTCGGCAGCGTGAGGCCGAGCAGGATGAAGATCCACATCAGCGAGGCGCCGAAGACCGCGGACAGCCCGATGGCGAGGAACAGGTCCAGCACCGAGCCCTTGATCGACAGGCCCAGCAGGAAGCCCATGCCGAGCAGGAGCGCGATGGCGACCATCATGCGGCCGAGCTCGACGACGATCTTGGCGATGAGCACCGAGGACCGGGCGATCGGCATGGACCGGAAGCGGTCCATCACGCCTTTCTTGAAGTCGTCGTTGACCCCGGTGCCCACCCCCATCGAGATGTTCATGCCCATCATGGCCATCAGGCCGGGGACGACGTAGTTGACGTAGTCACCCTGGTTGCCCTTGCCGGAGATCGCGCCGCCGAAGACGAACACGAACAGCAGCACGAAGATGATCGGCATGAACACGACGTCGAACATCGACTCGGGGTCCTGCTTGATCTGCAGGGCGTTGCGGCGCACCAGGGCGCCGATGTGCCGCAGGTTGGCCCGCAGGCCGATCCTGCCCTCGCCGGCCGGGGCGGCTGCGGCGGCCGGGGCGGACGCGGTGGGGGAGGGCTTCGTCGTGGTTACGGTGCTCATGCCGCGACCTCCTCGGTCTTCTCGGTGGGGACGGAGTCCTCGATGACGGTGGGCTTCTGGCCGGTGATGGACAGGAACACCTCGTCGAGGCTGGGCAGGTAGGTGCCGAGGTCGGCGATCGCGTACCCGCGGGCGGCCAGCAGGCCGACCACGGCGGTCAGCTGCTCGTCGGTCAGGATCGGGACCAGCAGCACACCCTCGTCGGGCACGGCCTGGGAGCCGGCCACGCCGTCCAGCCCGGCCTCCGACAGCGCACGGGCCATGCCCGGCAGGTCCGAGGGGTCCACGGGGCGGATCTTCAGGGTGCGGCCGCCGACGCGGGCCTTCAGCTCGTCGACCTTGCCGTTGGCGATGACCTTGCCGCGGTCGATGACCGTCAGCTCGTTGGCGAGCTGCTCGGCCTCCTCCATGTACTGGGTGGTGAGCAGGACGGTGGCCCCCTCGGCGACCAGCCGCTGGACCTCGTCCCACACCTCGTTGCGGGTACGGGGGTCCAGGCCGGTCGTCGGCTCGTCCAGGTAGAGCACGGCCGGGTTGCCGATCAGCGAGGCGGCGAGGTCGAGCCGGCGCCGCATGCCGCCGGAGTAGTTCATGGCGGCCTTCTTCGCCGCGTCGGTCAGGGAGAACCGTTCCAGCATCTCGTCCGCGCGGCGGCGGGCGTCCTTGCGGGACAGGTCGAGCAGCCGCCCGATCATGTAGAGGTTTTCCCAGCCGGAGAGCTTCTCGTCGACCGAGGCGTACTGGCCGGTCAGCCCGATGGTGCGGCGCAGCTGGCGCGGCTGGCGGACCACGTCGTAGCCCGCGACGACCGCGGTCCCGGAGTCCGGGACGATCAGGGTGGAGAGGCAGCGCACCAGGGTGGTCTTGCCGGCGCCGTTGGGCCCGAGGACCCCGAGGACGGTGCCCTCGCGGACGTCCAGGTCGACACCGTCGAGGGCCTTGGTCTCGCCGTAGTGCTTGACCAGCCCCCGTACTTCCACGGCGTGAGGGTTGTTGTCGTTTCGCGTCATGCCCACCATGGGACCAGCCGCCACTGACAAACCACCGACAGCCGACCGACAGACAGCCGACAGCCCGCCGGCATCGTGTCGGCGGGCTGTCGGAACTGCTGATCACCTACGTGCCGGCGGCCTCAGTGGAACGCGTGCTCCGGCTGCGGGAAGGCTCCGCCGACCACGTCCTCGGCGAAGGCCTTCGCCGCGTCGTTCATGGTCTGGCGCAGGTTCGCGTACTGCTTCACGAACTTGGGCATCTTCCCGCCGGTCAGCCCCATCATGTCGGTCCACACCAGCACCTGCGCGTCGCACTCCGCGCCCGCGCCGATGCCGACCGTCGGGATGTGCAGGGACCGGGTGACCTCGGCCGCCAGCTCGGCCGGGACCAGCTCCAGCACCACCGCGAAGGCGCCGGCGTCCTGCGCGGCCTTGGCGTCGCGGAGCAGCTGGTGCGCGGCCTCGTCGCCGCGGCCCTGCACCCGGTAGCCCATGGCGTTGACGGACTGCGGGGTCAGGCCCAGGTGGGACATGACCGGGATGCCGGACTGGACGATCAGCTCGGTCTGGTGCAGCGAGCGCTCGCCGCCTTCCAGCTTCACCGCTCCCACGCCGGCTTCCTTGACGAGGCGGGTGGCGCTGCGCAGGGCCTGCACGGCGCCTTCCTGGTACGACCCGAACGGCATGTCGCCGATGACGAGCGCCCGGCTGGTGCCCCGCACGACGGCCGCCGACAGCATGGTCATCTGGTCCATCGTCACGGGGACGGTGGAGTCGTAGCCGAGGTGGCAGTTGCCCATCGAGTCGCCGACGAGGATGACCGGGATGCCGGCCTCGTCGAAGACGGACGCGGTCATCGCGTCGTAGGCGGTGAGCATGGGCCACTTCTCGCCGCGTTCCTTGGCGAGGGTCAGGTCGCGGACGGTGATGCGCCGGGTGCCCGTGCCTCCGTACAGGGTGGGGGAGGCCGATGCGGGTTCGCGGGCAGGCGAAACGGCATGCGTCATTGCAACTGCTCCTTGTGTCATCTCGAGGCGCCCTCACGGCGTCCCCGGACTCACCCACCATGGTGGCATCCACGTGGCCCGCGACGGAAGTGCCGGGGAGAGCGCGCCCGGCGCGCGCGGCCGAATGTGCGCGTTTCGTGACAAGCGGAACCCGTGGCGCACGGCCGTTCGTCCTCCCGGACGTACGACCGCAACAGGAGACGGTCGGTGACGCAGGACACGTAAGGCTTCGGACATCGCCTAGGGTCAAGGGGCGGAGACGGAGCGCGAGCACGGCAGTGAGGGCAGGGGCATGGCACAGGCGTACATGACGGAAAAGGGGAACGGCGGCTCGGAGCCCGAGCCCTCCCGGTCCCGCTTCCGGCGCCGGCTGGCCGAACTGCGCGGGGACCGGGGCATCTGGCGGCGCGGGCTGGTACTGACCGGGATCGCCGTCCTGATCTCGCTGATCATGATCTTCCACGCGGAGCTGCCCAACGACGTGGGCAACCTCGGCAGCCTCACGGAGACCTTCCTGCCCTGGCTGGGCCTGGCCGTCCCGGTCCTGCTGGCAGTCGCCGTGTACCGCCGCTCCGCGACCGCACTCATCGCGGTACTGCTTACCGCCGGGGTCTGGGTGAACCTGTTCGGCGGCCTGGTCACCGACAAATCCGGCGCCGGCGGCAACCTCACGGTCGCCACCCACAACGTGGACGCCGACAACCCCGACCCGCGGGGGACCGCCGAGTCCGTGGCGAAGTCCGGCGCCGACGTGCTGGCCCTGACCGAGCTCAAGGGGAGCGCCGTCCCCGTCTACCAGAAGGCCCTGGCGGGCACCTACAAGTACCACTCGGTCGAGGGCACGGTCGGCGTGTGGAGCAAGTTCCCGCTGAGCGCCAGCCGGGCGGTCGACATCAGGATGGGCTGGACCCGGGCCATGCGCGCCACGGTGGACACCCCGTACGGGCCGGTCGCCGCGTACGTCGCCCACCTTCCCTCGGTCCGGGTCAAGCTGAACGCCGGCTTCACCGCCAACCAGCGCGACAACAGCGCCGACGCGCTGGGCGCCGCCCTCGCCGGCGAACCCCTGAAGAAGGTCATCCTGCTCGGCGACCTCAACGGCACCATGAACGACCGCGCCCTGTCCGAGGTCACCTCGCAGATGCGCTCCACGCAGGGCGCGGCGGGCGACGGCTTCGGCTTCAGCTGGCCGGCCCAGTTCCCGATGGCCCGGATCGACCAGATCATGGTCCGCGGGATCACCCCGGAGGCCTCCTGGACCCTCCCGCGCACCAGCAGCGACCACCTCCCGGTCGCGGCCCGGGTCACGGTCAAGCCGTAGGCCGCGCGGGTCGCGCGGGATTCCGGTGCGTACACCAGGGCCGAGGCCCCGGCGTACGCACCGGCGGCGGGCCGGGCGTACGCACCGGCCGCCTCCCCGGCGTACGCACCGGCGCGTTACGCCTGCTCGCGCCAGCCGTTGGTGATGGGCAGCCGGCGGTCCTTGCCGAAGCCCTTCGCGGAGATCTTCGTGCCCGGCGGGTACTGGCGGCGCTTGTACTCCGCCGTGTCCACCATCCGCAGGGTCCTGGCCACCAGTTCGCGGTCGAAGCCGGTTTCGACGATCGCCTCCATGCCCTGGTCGCGGTCCACGTACAGCGCGAGGATCGCGTCGAGCACCGGGTAGTCCGGCAGCGAGTCCGTGTCCACCTGGCCGGGGCGCAGCTCGGCGCTCGGCGGCTTGAGAATCGAGTTCTCCGGGATCGGCGGGACCTCGCCGCGCTCGGCCGCCGCCCGGTTGCGGTACCGGGCGAGGCGGAAGACGTCCGTCTTGTAGACGTCCTTGATCGGGCCGTACGCGCCCACCGAGTCGCCGTACAGGGTGGAGTAGCCGACGGCCAGCTCCGACTTGTTCCCCGGGGCCAGCACGATGTGGCCCTCCTGGTTGGAGACCGCCATCAGCATGGTGCCGCGCAGCCGGGACTGGAGGTTCTCCTCGGCGAGCCCGGTGAGGCCCAGCGATCCCATGTACGCGTCGAACATCGGCTCGATCGGCACGGTCCGGAAGTTCAGGCCGGTCCGCTCGGCGAGATCGGCCGCGTCGCCCTTGGAGTGGTCCGAGGAGTACTTCGAGGGCATCGCGATGCCGTGGACGTTCTGCGCGCCGACCGCGTCGCAGGCGATCGCGGCGACCAGTGCGGAGTCGATGCCGCCGGAGAGCCCGATCAGGACGGAGCGGAAACCGTTCTTCCTGACGTACGCGCGCAGGCCCACGACCAGCGCGTCGTAGATCTCCTCGTCGTCGTCGAGGCGTTCGGCGTAGCCGCCGGTGACGACCGGGTCGTACGGCTCGACGGGGTCCTCGGAGAGGATCACGCGGTCGATGCGCAGCCCGTCGTCCACGACGCCCTCCGGCGCGTCGGCCCGTGCGGCCGGCAGGTCGAGGTCCACGAGGACACAGCCCTCGGAGAACTGCGGGGCGCGGGCGATGACCTCGCCGTCGGCGCCGACGACGATCGAGTCGCCGTCGAAGACCAGCTCGTCCTGGCCGCCGATCATGGCCAGGTAGGCGAGGGTGCAGCCGGCCTCCTGGGCCCGCTTGCGCACCAGTTCGAGGCGCAGGTCGTCCTTGTTGCGCTCGTACGGGGAGGCGTTGATCGAGATCAGCAGTCCGGCCCCGGCGGAGCGGGTCGCCGGGACCCGGCCTCCCTCCTGCCAGAGGTCCTCGCAGATGGCCAGGGCCACGTCGACGCCGCGCACCCGGATCACCGGCTGGGTGTTGCCCGGCACGAAGTACCGGAACTCGTCGAACACGCCGTAGTTGGGGAGGTGGTGCTTGGCGAAGCGCAGCACGACCTCGCCCCGGTGCAGCACGGCGGCCGCGTTCTCCGGGGAGCCGGCCGGACGGCCGAGCCGGGGCGCCGCCTTCTCGGTGCGGTCGAGGTAGCCGACGACGACCGGCAGCTCGCCGAAGCCCTCGGCCGCCAGCCGCTGCGCGAGCTCGCGCAGCGCGGTGCGGGAGGCCTCGACGAAGGAGCCGCGCAGGGCGAGGTCCTCGACGGGGTAGCCGGTCAGCACCATCTCCGGGAACGCCACCAGGTGGGCGCCCTGCTCGGCGGAGTGCCGGGTCCAGTGGACGACCGAGTCGGCGTTGGCGGCGATGTTGCCGACGTGCGAGTCGATCTGATTCAGAGCGAGACGAAGTTGAGGCACGGGCTCAGTCTAATCGTCTTTCTGACGCGATGTCCTGGGTCCGGCCTGTTTCCGGGCCTTCCGGGCCCACCAGGGCCCCTAGAGCTGGTACCCGATGACCGTCATCATCCCGGACTCCGAGTGGTAGACGTTGTGGCAGTGCGTCATCCACAGGCCGGGGTTGTCCGCGTCGAAATCGGCCGTCAGCGTCCCGCCGGGCAGCAGGATCGCGGTGTCCTTGCGGGCCCCGCCCGCCGCACCGCCGAGGGCGAAGGTGTGCCCGTGCAGGTGCAGCGGATGCCACATCGGCGTCGCGTTCCTGAACTCCAGCCGGACCCGCTCGCCCGCCTTCACCGGGTGGCGCTGGCCGGGTGTGTAGGGCGTGCCGTCGAAGGCCCAGTTGTAGCGGGTCATGGAGCCGGTCAGCCTGATCCGGACCGTGCGGTCCGGCTCGCGGGCTGCCAGTGCGGCCGATTCGGCGGGCCTGAGCGCGTCCGCCGTCAGCGGGGGCCCGTCCAGCTCGGCCGGCCGCGTCGCGGCGGTGGGCGCCGTACCGCTGCCGGTGCGCAGTACCGCGAGCGCCGACTGCCCCTTGCCCTCGGCCAGCACGGTGAGCGGGAACACCCCGTCCCCGGCGGTGACCAGGACGTCGTACCGCTCGCCCATGGCCAGCAGCAGCGAGCCCGTCGTCGCGTGTTCGACCGGGAAGCCGTCCGCGTGGGTGACCGTCAGCTCGTGGCCGCCGAGGGCGAGCCGGAAGGCGGTGTCCCCGCCGGCGTTGATGATGCGCAGCCGGATCCGGTCGCCGGGGCGGGCGGTGAAGACCGACGGGTCGTCCGCGACCCTGCCGTTGACCAGGTAGTACGGATAGGCGACGTCGCCCGCTTCCTTGCCGAGGATGTCGCTGTCGGCGCCCACGAGAAGGTGCGGCGGCCCGCCGGTGGCACTCGGTCCGGCCGCCGGGGCGGCGGAACCGCCGGGGCCGCCCGGGGTACCGGGGGCGCCGGGGCCGGCGGGGGTGCCGGGGCCGCCCGGGGTACCGGGGGCGCCGGGGTCGGCGGGGGTGCCGGGGCCGGGGGCCCTGCCGTGGGCGTGGCCGCCGCCGGTCCGGCCCTTGCGGAGCTCGCCGAGGACGGTGTCCGGGGTGGCGCCGTCGACCCCGTCGATCCAGTCGTCCAGCACCACCACCCACTCCTTGTCGTAGGCGAGGGGCTCCTTCGGGTCCTCGACGATGAGCGGGGCGTACAGCCCGCGGTCCTGCTGCACACCGGAGTGGGGATGGAACCAGTACGTCCCCGGGTGCGTGACCGCGAAGCGGTACGCGAACGAGCCGCCCGGGGCGATGTCCCGCTGGGTCAGCCCGGGGACCCCGTCCATGTCGTTGCGCAGCGCGAGCCCGTGCCAGTGCAGGGAGGTGGCCTCGGGGAGGTTGTTGGCCAGCGTGAGGGCGAGGGTGCCGCCCGCGGTGACCCGCACCTCCTTGCCCGGCAGCCGGTCCCCGTACGCCCAGGAGCGGACGGTGCGGCCGCCGCCGAGGTCGAGCGTGCCGGCGGTGGCCGTGAGCCTGACCTCGGTGACCGGACCGCCGGCCTTGCGTGCGGCCTCGGCGGCCCGGACCTCGGGCCCGGCCGGATCCACGTACCCCTCGGGCCCGTCGGCGGCGGAGCCGTGGTGCGCGGACCCGTGGCCGCGGCCCGTACCGGTGCCGGGGCCGGGGCGCGGGCCCCGTCCGGAGGAACCCGCGCAGCCGGCGAGCAGCCCCGGACCGGCGGCGGCGACGGCGGCGGACGCGCCGAGCACGGCGCGACGGGTGGGAAGAGGACGCATGGCAGCACCTAACGGGTGGGGGAGGGCACGCGAGGGCCAGGGTCAGGGGCGGCCGGGCCAGCCGGGAGCAGTCGGGGGGAGCCGGGGGAGGCCCCGGTGCAGGGCCCGGTGCAGGGCCCGGTGCGGGCCAGGGCCGGCGCCGGGTCGCGGCCGGGCCGCTGCAGGCCCGCCTTCCGCGCCGGCTCCGGCCGGCACGGGTGCCGCACCCCCGAGCGGCGCGGCTCGCCGGTCACTGCCCGTCATGGCCGGGACGCTACCCGGGGCGGGTATCCGAGCGGGGGAACGACTCCGCGTCTGTCTAGGATTAGTCACACCATGTCCACCAATGGCCTCTCTCTGCGTTCCCCGCGGACCGCCTGGCCGGTCGCCGTCCTCATCGGCCTGGGCGCCGCCGCCTACACGGCGTGGGTGCTCGAAGTCGTCCTCTCCACCGGTCTCAACCCCATCGAGACGTACGTCAGCGAGCTCGCCGCCCAGAACCAGCCGCTGGGCGGGCTCTTCCGGGCCACCGACTTCACCGCCGGGCTGCTCGCCTTCACCGGCGGCCTGCTGGCCCTGCTCCGGCTGGTGCGGCACGCGGAGTCCCGCCGCCCCTGGGCGGTCACCGGCTGGGCCGGGGTCACCCTGTTCGGCGCGGCCACCGCGGCCGACGCCTGGCTGCCGCTGAGCTGCGCGCCCACCGTGGACCCCGTGTGCGCCGCCCGCGAGACCGCCGGGCTGGTTCCCGCCACCCATCAGGCCCATGCCGTCAGCAGCAGCCTCGCCATGACGGGCGCCCTCGTCGGTCTGGTGGCCCTCACGGTCGCCGCCCGCCGCTACGGATGGTTCGCCCCGCTCGCCCGCTACGGCCCCGCGCTCGTCGCCCTCGAACTGCTCGCCACGATCTGGACCCTGTCGGCCATCGCACTGTTCACCGCAGGCCACGGGACCTGGGCCCTGGGGGCCGGGCAGCGGCTGCAGGTCCTCATCGTGGCGCTGTGGCTGGGCCTGCTCGCGTACTCCGTCCACCGGGAGGGCCGTACATGAGCGCGCGGCGTACGGGAGAGGCGGGCGCGCGGCGTACGGGAGAGGCGGGCGCGCGGCGTACGGGAGAGGCGGGCGCGCGTCGTACGGGAGAGGCGGGCGCGCGTCGTACGGGGGACGCCGGCACGTTCGTCCGGGTGGACGGGGTCCCGCTGCACGTGACCGTCGAGGGCCGGGGCCCCGTGGCCGTGCTCGACGCCGGACTCGCCATGGCCTGGTTCGACTGGGATCCGGTCGCCGCCCTGCTGGTGGCCCAGGGCCGCACCGTCGTCCGCTTCGACCGGCCCGGACACGGCCTCAGCGGCCCGGCCGCCGCGCCGCCGACCACCGCCGGGGAGGCCCACCGGATCGCCGCAGTGCTGGACGCCGTCGGTCTCGGCGGCCCGGCCGCCGGACCCGTCACCGTCGTCGGGCACTCGATCGCCGGATTCCACGCCGAGGCCTTCGCCCGGCTCTACCCGGAGCGCACCGCGGCCCTGGTGCTCCTCGACTCCAGCGTGGAGGAGGCACCCCGTACGGTGCTGCCCGCCGCGCTGCGCACCGGCGCCGCCCGTGCGCTGGGCCGTGCGCTGACCGCCGCCGGACTGCCCGCCGCGCTGGGGCCGCTCGCCCGGCGGACGGCCGTACGGGCCTCACGCACGGGCGGCGGCGACCCGGCCGCGCGGGACCTCGTACGGCGCTGCTACCGCACCGGCCGCGTCTGGCGCGGCGTCCTGCTGGAGAACTCCCGTTATCCGGACATGGCCGCGGAGGTCCTGGCCCTGCGCCGGACGCACCCGCTGACCGCGCCCGCCACCGTCCTCGCGGGTCACGACGGCTCGTCCGGGCGTGGCGCCCTGCGCTGGCTCGCCCGCCAGGCGGACCTCGCGGACCGGCTCGGCGCCCGCTTCGAGGTCGCCGAGCCCGCCGGGCACCTGGTCATGCTGGACCGCCCGGACCAGGTGGCCCGGGCGGTCCGCACCGCGGCAGGTCAGCTCCGTGCGTAGACCATTTCCGCCCAGCCGGCTATCTGCTCCTCCGAGAGGTGCTTCGCGAGGTCGGACTCGCTGATCATGCCGACGAGCCTCTTGTTCCGGATGACCGGAAGCCGGCGGATCTGGTGGCTCTGCATCTCCTCCAGCACCTCGGAGACGTCCGCACCCGCGTCGATCCAGCGCGGCGTGCCCTTGGCCATGTCGCCGGCCGTCACCTTCGACGGGTTGTGCCCCTTGGCCACGCAGCCCACCACGATGTCGCGGTCGGTGAGGATGCCGCAGAGACGTTCCGTCTTGTCGCTGATGGGCAGCGCGCCCACATTGAGCCGGGCCATCAGCTGGGCGGCCCGGTCGAGGGTCTCGGTGGCGGGGATCCACTGGGCCCCGGCGTGCATGATCTCTCCAGCGGTGGTCATCGCGTAAACCTCCTGAGCGCCGTCCTCGGCGGACGCGGATGCGCCCGCCTCGGCGTCCTCGTCCTCATCCGGACGTTCGGCCCGGCGCGACAACAGACGCGGGGGGCGTACACGCCCGTACGGGTGAGAGGGCGTCCTCCCCCCACCGTACGAGCGTGTCGCGTCACCCGCGCGGTGCGGCTCCGCGCTTGCCCAGCATGTCCGCCATCAGGGTGAGCTCGGAACGCTGCGCGTCGACCATGCCCTGCGCCAGATCCCGCTCGACCGGGGTCCGGCACTGGCGCGCACAGCCCTCGGCCATCTCCACGCCGCCCTTGTGGTGGTCGGTCATCAGCTGGAGGTAGAGCACCTCCGCGTCCCGGCCGCTCGCCGAGGCCAGCTGCGCGAGCTCCTCCTTGGTGGCCATGCCGGACATCAGCGCGCCCGGCCCGGCCGCCGCGCCGTGGCCGGAGTGGCCGGAGTCTCCGGAGGTGCTGCTGTGGCTGCTGTGGCCGCTCTGGCCGCTCTGGCCGCTGTGGCCGCCGTGCTCGCCGCCCTCCTCGGCGGTGCCCATCCAGGACATCGGCGGCTCGCCGGCCACCACCTTCGGCAGCCCCCACAGGTCCAGCCAGCCGAGCATCATGCCCCGCTGGTTGGCCTGGGTGTTCGCGATGTCGTAGGCGAGACTGCGCACCGCCTCGTCCTGGGTGCGGTCCCGCACGATGAACGACATCTCCACCGCCTGCTGGTGGTGCACCGCCATGTCGCGCGCGAAGCCCGCGTCCGGCGAATGCAGCCCCGGCGTTCCGGCCGGAGTTCCGGAGTCGCCGGGCGCGGCGGCCACCGTGGCGGCCGCCGCGAAGAGCAGCGCCAGCAGCACGGCCGAGCCGGCGGCCCAGTACGTACGAGGGGTGCGGCTCACTTGCCCGCCACCCCGTTCGTGCAGGCAGCGCCCGGCTCGGGGGTCTGCGGGCCCTGCACGTACCGGGTGAAGAACTGCGCCACGCGCGGGTCGTCCGCCTTCTCCACCGTCAGCTGCTTGCCCCAGGCGCTGAGCATGATCGAGCCGGCCTGCTCGTTGACCGGGCTCATCAGCGTGTAGGGCGTCTTGCCCACCGTCTCGGCGAGCTTGTCCAGGTCGCCCTTGCCGGCCTTCTCGTTGTACGTCACCCAGACCGCGCCGTGCTCCAGCGAGTGCACGGCGTTCACCTCGGGCACCGGGCTCTTGTAGATGTCGCCGTTGCAGTTCATCCAGCGGGGGTGGTGGTCACCGCCGACGGGCGGATTCATCTCGTACTTCACCGGGGTCTCGACGTGGTTGCGGCCGAACTTCGCCGCGTCCCAGCTCTGCTCGCCGTCGACCGGCGTCTTGCGGGCCAGTTCCGCGGCGTCCCTCTTGCGCTGCTCGGTCTGCTTCTGGTCGATCATCACCCACGCGCCGAAACCGACCAGACCGGCGACGACGACCGCGGAGGTCGTGATCGCGATGGCCTTGTTGCGGCGGTCGCGCGCCTTGTCGGCCCGGCGCATCTGGGCTATGCGCGCCTGGCGGGAGTGCTGGTCTGTGGTGTTTCCGGACTTGCTGGCCATGGTGCCCTGGTTCCTTCTGCTGAGGGGGGTGGATGGACGCGAAACCGGACCCGTCAGGTCCGCAGCACCTGGAGGGCATGCAGGTCGGGGGCGCGCGCGAGCGGCGCGGGAGGCCGGATCCGCGTCACTCCGCCGGTCACGGCGGCGGGCGGCGGATCCCCGCCGGCGACGGTCACGGCGGGCGGCGGTACAGGCAGCACACCCGGGATCACGTGCGCGAGCGGAGAGCAGCCGGGCAGGTCGTCGGGGGACACGCAGACGGCGTGCGCCGCGCCGCGCGCCGCCGTGTACTCCGTCTGGGCCTGGTGTTCACCTGGCCGCGCACACAGGAGGAGCACCCCGGCCAGCACCCCGAAGGCCGTCAGGAGCACGGCGCGCAGCAGCGCGGGACGTGTGTGACGCCCCCGTCGCGTGTACTGCCGGCCCCCCATGGGCGCAGATGGTAATGCTCATGACGGGTCCGAGGTCAGTGCGGGGGTGCCGCGAGCTTTGCCGGGTGCGTAATCTGGCGGAAACCACCGCTGGCGATACTGGGCCGGCCCGACTGTGCCCAGGCCCTCGCGGTGGTGGTGCACAGGCCGTCTGAACTGCGAGGATGAAGGCATGGACAAGCAGCAGGAATTCGTCCTCCGGACGCTTGAGGAGCGCGACATCCGCTTCGTGCGCCTCTGGTTCACCGACGTACTGGGCTTCCTCAAGTCCGTCGCGGTCGCCCCCGCGGAGCTGGAGCAGGCCTTCGACGAGGGCATCGGCTTCGACGGCTCCGCGATCGAGGGCTTCGCACGGGTCTACGAGTCCGACATGATCGCCCGGCCGGACCCGAGCACCTTCCAGATACTGCCGTGGCGCGCCGAGGCCCCCGGGACCGCTCGGATGTTCTGCGACATCCTGATGCCGGACGGCTCCCCGTCCTTCGCGGACCCGCGCTACGTCCTCAAGCGCATCCTGGCCAAGACCTCCGACCTGGGCTTCACCTTCTACACCCACCCGGAGATCGAGTTCTTCCTGCTGAAGGACAAGCCGCTCGACGGCACCCGGCCCACGCCCGCGGACAACTCCGGCTACTTCGACCACACTCCGCAGAACGTGGGCATGGACTTCCGCCGCCAGGCGATCACCATGCTCGAATCGATGGGCATCTCGGTCGAGTTCAGCCACCACGAGGGGGCCCCGGGCCAGCAGGAGATCGACCTCCGCTACGCCGACGCGCTCTCCACGGCCGACAACATCATGACCTTCCGCCTGGTGATGAAGCAGGTCGCCCTGGAGCAGGGCGTGCAGGCCACCTTCATGCCGAAGCCCTTCTCGGAGTTCCCCGGCTCGGGCATGCACACCCACCTCTCCCTCTTCGAGGGCGACCGCAACGCCTTCTACGAGTCGGGTGCCGAGTACCAGCTCTCCAAGGTCGGCCGCTCCTTCATCGCGGGCCTGCTCAAGCACGCGGCGGAGACCGCGGCCGTCACCAACCAGTGGGTCAACTCCTACAAGCGCATCTGGGGCGGTTCCTCCCGCACCGCCGGCTCCGGCGGCGAGGCCCCCTCGTACATCTGCTGGGGCCACAACAACCGGTCGGCCCTGATCCGCGTCCCGATGTACAAGCCGGGCAAGACCGGCTCCTCGCGCGTCGAGGTCCGCTCGATCGACTCGGGCGCCAACCCGTACCTGACGTACGCCGTCCTCCTGGCCGCCGGCCTGAAGGGCATCGAGGAGGGCTACGAACTCCCGGCGGGCGCCGACGACGACGTCTGGGCCCTCTCCGACGCCGAACGCCGCGCGATGGGCATCGAGCCCCTCCCGCAGAACCTCGGCGAGGCCATCTCCCTGATGGAACGCAGCGAACTGGTCGCCGAAACCCTCGGCGAGCACGTCTTCGACTTCTTCCTCCGCAACAAGAAGCAGGAGTGGGAGGAGTACCGGAGCGAGGTCACCGCCTTCGAGCTCCGCAAGAACCTGCCGGTGCTGTAACCGCAGTTCAGCGCCCCTACGGGCCGTGCACGGCACTCCGGGCCGGTGGTCATCGACCACCGGCCCGGAGTCGTCTCACTGCCCCTGGGCCGACTGGGGGGCCTCCGCCGCGGAACCCGAGGCTTCGTAGACCACGTCCACACAGGGCTCTCGGCGATGCCTTCCAAGACGGTCATGGCGTCCGCCAGCGCGGACTGACGGGCCACGTCGCCCTCGATGCTGCTGGGTCCAGCACGGCTCTTCTCTCCCGGCCGGAGGCTGGGAGGGACGGGAAGGAGCGGCCATGCCGCCCTCGCCACCGTTGGCTGGCACGCGGCTCGGGCGGCATGTGGGCGGGTTGAGTCGCGCTATGACTGCCCGTGCGCCAGTGGGTAGGGCAGCGCCGAGAGACCGCGCTCTCCCCGGAAGGCGGAGATGGTCGACCAAGCCATCCTCGGATTGACCGCAAAGTCGGAGCGGACCTGTGCCAGCCGGGCGAGACAGCCACCGCCGGCACTGAGGCGTTCCACCTCGGCCCGCAGGAGGGAATTGTCGAACGTCTCGATCAGCGTCGCGCAGAAATACATGTAGGCACCCATCTCCATGCGAAGCCGGCTCAGGGTGTCATGAGCAGACCGCGCGTGATCCGGGACGCTCGCCGACGTGGTCATACCCGAGGTCATCTCGTTCACCGCCGACAGCAGGGGCCGGGAGTCCGCCAGGACGTCGCGCAGCGTGCACACGAACTCCCCGACGTTCGGCTCAAGATCGACCTGCTGGGCGACGATCTCGGCCGCCCGTGCCTTGCGCAACAGGTCCGCGTGCACCATGGCCCGTGTGAGCGCGCCAAGCATGCGTTCGGCGCCCGTCTTTCCGCGTGCGAGCGAAACCAGTTCCCGTGCCGTGCGAATGAGGTCGCGGGGCAGACCGCCGGAGACCGCGTGACAGAGGCAGAGGAAGGATTCGGGCATACCGATGACCCGCCGTCGCATCAGTATTTTCGACATGGACAGGTCGGCCGGATGTAGGGCCACCACCGTGTCGAGGGAGGAGTCGAAGGCATCACGGATGGGCAGCCCGCGCCGCTCGAAGGAACTCATCGCATTGTCCGAGATGGATATCAGGTAGAAGCAGTCCTCTCTGCCGAAGAGGCCCTTGATGTCATTGATGAACTGATGGACCTTTTCGTCCGAGTCGATCTTGTCGAGTTCGTCGATGCCGATGAAAACGCGCCTGCTGACTGACAGCTTCCGCAGGAAGTCATTGAGGTTTCCTACGAGTTCGGGGAATCCCAGAGGCCGCTCAGTCATCGTGATGTTGGAGGAGGCTGATCCTTCGACGCCGACCGGGGTCTTCACGCCTGCCGACCAGGCTCGTGAGACCGACTGTTGATAGGCCAGCCCTCGGAGCAGCACGGAAGCTTCTGCCGCGTCCTGGCCGAACTGCGATTCCATCTCGCGAAACTCATCCCACCCGCGGGCGCCCGGCGGTCTCCTTCGGTGCAACCGCCAGGCGAGTAGCGCGATCCAGGGGATACAGATAAAGCTGACTGCCAGCCCCAGGTTCGGCGGAAGAGTCCACTCGTTCAGCCCACTCACCAGCAGGAATATTCCCCAGCCCATAGCCAGGACCAGGCCGCAGGTAACCGTGAGGTCAACTGTCCAGGCCTTACGTCCTTCTTCCAGTTCCCGGGGTCGGCCAACGCTCTCGTGCGCCACGGCGCCGCACACCTTGGAGAACAGCAACAGGACGAACTCCCGTGCGTCGTACTTCACGGGCGCGGAGAGCATGACGCGCAACGGAGGTTTCTCTTCGGCGAACTCCCCAGGCGGCGCATGCTCCTTTGAACAGAAGTGCCGCAGCAGGGTGGTCTTCCCGACCCCGCGCGGTCCGGAGATTCCGATGCTCCCACCCGGCATTGTGGAGATCAACTGTTCGATCTCGGATTCGGCTGGTACGGCGACGAGGAACTGGGGGTCCTCCAGTTCCGCCAGCCCCTTGGGCTCTCCTATGTGGAGGCTCACGGAGTACGACGGCAGCCGCCGATTGATCTCCTCGCGCATCAGCCCGGCGACCGCCCGTGTGCGGAGCGCCCATCGCCACTCCTCCCGGGCCGCACCGAGCCGGCCTTCCAGGACCGGCGAGTCGACGCCGTAGGCCAGCCAGCCGCGGTAGGGTTCGCGGCGATTTTGAGCCGCTGTCACAGCCGCGGCGGTGACGAACAGGAAGGCGAATCCGCCCAGTATCCATGCGCCGAAAGTCGCGAAGGTGGACAAGTAGGTAACGCTGACTGTGAAGCCGCCGACGAGTAGTCCCGCACCAAGGAGATACTGCGAGATCCTGCGTCTCCTGGCTTTGGCGTAATCGCGCAGCATGGAATAGTTGTATTCGAGATTTCGGAAGTGGGTGAACTCGGACGAGACTGCGGCATCCATGTCCGCCTTGCGCCTTTCGAGCTCCCTTTTCAGGTCTTCGGCCGACATTCCGGCTTCGCTCATACCTGAGATGATCTCCGGATCCTCAAGGACATCCGATATCGCACTATCGATCTCTGTTATGACTGGCTTCGATTCGAATACCATCGCCTGCCTCCCCCCGCACTAAGGGGCGTTCGGCGCTGCTCGCCACACCTCCAGCCTGGCCCCAGCGGAGGTGTCACGCCACCGGCAGGAGCGAGGCCAGGCGTGCACCGCGCCCCGGGCAGCAGTGAGACGGGTGATGAGCCGCTCGCCCCGTAACCTGATTCGCTCCGACTCTGATCCGGACGGTCCAGCAACTGATCCGCGTCAGGCGTCCACAGTCAGGACGGCGTGTTCGGAATCCGGGCGTAGCCGATCTGCATGGCGCCGCCGGTGGAGACCGGGGCCGTGAACTGGTAACCATCGGGCGTCCACGTGGTGATGTTCGGCGGCGACCCCCGGGGGGAAGATGACCTCCACCTTGAACTCGGCAGAATCCGCTTGATTGTTGAGGTCCGCCACAGCGAAGAGGTATTCATCCCCGCACGGCATGAAAATCAAAATGCTTTGGTACGGGGGGATGCAACCCTCATTCTGGAGGTAGACCACACGCCACATCCATCGAGACATGTCAGCTGGAGCGCGTTCTGTGTCAGATTGGTGAAGGTGAGGTTCCGAGAGCCGCAGTCACGGACGCCCGCTCCTGGCCCCGCCGTTTTCCACGCAGCGCCGGGGGAAGGCCTCAGCACGGTCCGGGACGAGCCCGGGACCTCGGTCCACCACACCTGGTCGACCGAGCCGCTGCCGAAGGACGAGACGGTACGGGCCCCGGCACGCGTGCAGGCGTACTTCCGGAGCGTGGGTCGAGGACCGCCGCCACGGAGGGAGGTCCGGTGCGTCAGGTGCCGGGGAGTTGCTCCTGCAGCCAGTCGAAGACGACGTCGCAGTGCTGCTGCGGGGCCATCGGGGAGCAGTGCAGCTGGGCGCCGGTGGCCGCGGTGAGCTTCAGGAAGTCCTTGTCGGGAGCCGTCAGTTTGTCGAACATCAGGCGCGGCTGGCCGGGATAGAACTGCTCGTAGTCGTAGTCGAGGACCAGCGTGGGCATCTTGATGCGGCCGACGACGTTCGTGATGTCCAGCGACTCGATGAGTCTGGCGGGGGTCCAGAAGTCGGTGAACATCTTGCCCTTGCGGGCGTCCAGCATCGCCGGGACCGAGAAGGGCTCGATGCGCTTCTTGATCGTCGCGGCCGCGTCCGGGGGCAGCCGGGGGACGACCTCCTTGTTCCAGATGGTGTTCGTCTCCTCCTTGTCCGGGGTCATGATCTTCCGGAGCTCCGGGGGAAAGCCGAGCCACGGCGACAGGCAGCCGGGCATCGCCACCAGAGCGGCGATCCTGTTCTCGAAGGCCGCGGCCCGGGGCGCCAGGTTCCCGCCCATGCTCAGCCCGGTCAGGGCGATCCTGTCCGTGTCCACGTCCGAGCGGGCGACCAGCCAGTCGACGAGCGGCGTCACGACGGTCTCCCAGCGCGGCGTGAAGACCACCTGGTCGACGAAGAGCAGCTGCCCCTGGCCCGGCCCGTCGTACACCAGGGCGTTCCAGCCGCGCGTCAGAGCGGCCGAGACGCCGTAGGTCCACATGTCGACGTCCTGCCCGTCGCTGCCGTTCGTGAGGATCACGGTGGGGCGCCGCTCACCCGAGGCGTCCGGCCGGAAGAACCACACCGGCAGCGGCGTCTTCTGGTACGGGACCTTCGCCGTCACCGGCGCCGGGTCGCACAGCCGGCAGAACGTGTCCCAGGCGCCGCGCCCCGCCCCGTACAGCTGCTCCTCGCTGCCCGGGTCGCCGGAGCCGAGGACGAAGAACAGCGCCTGTCCGTAGTACTGCGCGGCCCGCAGGGCGCGGAAGCGCGTGGTCTGCCGGTCGGACTTGCTGCCCTGGGGCTGCTCCATCAGCTGATCGCCGAGCTTCCTGAAGGTCTCGGTGTACGTCTGGGCCGAGAGGCCGGCCTTGTTGATCGCGTTCACGGCGGTGAGGACCTCGCCCACCTCGGCGGCGCCGAAACCGGACCCGCCGAGCGCCAGGAGCCCGCTGAAGTTGAAGGCCGGGTCCTTGAAGAGGTTCATCACCCCGGGCGTGGGTCCGCCCGCGGGGGCGGAGGCCGACTCCGACGGAGCGGGTGCGGGCGCGTTCGCGGGCGAAGCGCCCGACGGCGCGCACCCCGCGGCCAGCACGGCCCCGGCCCCACCGACGAGCCCGGCAAGCGTGGTGCGACGGGTGGGGCCGGATGTGCGGTCACTCGGTGCGTACGTCATGGCAGCCGAACGTAGGAGCCGCACCCGCGGCCCTCCTGTGCGCGACACCCGTTGTTCCCCCGAATGGCGCTTCACGCGGTGCCTGGATGCCTCACCGTGGCACCCGGGGCGCGGCACCGCCCCGGGTGCCACGGTGACGGCAGAAGCTAGCTGGCCGCGCGCAGGCGCTTGCCCCGCCGGCCGAGCACCGCTTTGACCGGGACCAGGACCGCCCACCACAGCTGCGCGCCCACGGGGGAGACGAAGGCGAGCGGCACGGCGACAGCGAACACCAGCACCATCGACGCCAGATCGAGCACGTCGTTGAGCGCCACGGGATCGGGCATCGCCGTGCTGCTCAGCCACGGGCGCTTCCACAGCACGACCGTCAGCGCGAGCTGTGCGGCCCCGATGGCCGCGACGGCGGCGGAGTAGACCGCCACCGACTGCGCCCGGTCCCCGTACTCGGCCAGCAGGGTGGTGGGGAAGGGCATCAGGGCGATCAGCCCCAGGTTCAGCAGGCCGAGCTTGATGACGGTGCCGTCCACCTCCCGTACGTACCGGAAGACCTGATGGTGGCCCCGCCAGAACGCCGCGATGACCACGAAGCTGAGGGCGTACGCCCACAGGTTGGGCACCACTTCCCCCAGGGCCTCGTCGAAACCGGCCGGGTCCAGCCCGGCGGGCAGCGCGATGTCCAGCGCCAGCAGCGTCATCGCGATGGCGAAGACGCCGTCCGACAGAGCGAGGACCCGGTCCGCGCTCCCCTCGTCGTCCCGCACCCGCTGGTGACCGTTCACCACGCCACCATAGGGTTGAACGTCCAGGAATGTCTTGATATCTGCGTGCGTTACGCGAAGTTCGCCCAGCCCGGCGGCCATTCTGAAAGCCCTTCACGTTCCGCGGGCCGTGTCACGGCTTCAGCGGACCGCGCGGTGCCAGGCCGGGGCCGTCGAGGGGCGTGGGGTCGACGTGATGTGGAGCTGTGCGTCCAGGCCGAGGACCGCCGTGGTGGCGCCGGAGAGTTCGAGGACGGCCGCCGGGGCGCCCGCGTAGAGCATCGCGGACTCCGTCCAGGCGGGCGGGCCGCCCAGTCCCGTCGTACCGATGGTGCCGCTGTCCGCGCGGCCCGAGATCAGGCGGCCCGCGGCGGCGACCGCGCCGTAGCCGGCCCGGCCGCCCGCCTCCGCGACGCTGGAGACCTGGGGCTTGCCCGGGCCCGCCGTGACCAGGGCGGTGCGGACGACCCCCGAGTCGGGGCGGCGGAAGTACAGGCGGACGCCCGCGCCGTCCGGGGCCGCCGAGAGGGGGACCGTCGTGGCGGGCAGGCCCGTCTCCGTCGGCCCGGCCAGCGGGGAGCCCGGGCCGGCCTGGGTCCAGGCCAGGACCGACTTCGTGGTGGTGGCGTACACGTGGCGGCGCCCGGCCGAGTCGACCGCCGTCACCGGGTCGCCCTGCAGGTCCTCGCCGCCCAGGCGCCGCCAGGCGGAGAAGCCGCCGCCCGGCAGCTGGGTGGTGGCGCGCAGCATACGGCGGGCGTCGCGGAGGTACACGGTGAGCCGGCCGTCCGCGTCCACACCCGCCGAGGGGGCGCTGATCGCCGACGTGCCGTCCTCGTCGGCCACTTCGGGGGTGCCGAGCGACTGCCACGGGCCGAACGGGCCGTCGGGCGCGGACTGGGCGGCGTACACGACCTCGCGCAGGTAGCCCGTCGGCACCGGGCCGAACGCCGTGCGGGTGGCGAGGACCGCGATCCGCCCGTCCGGGAAGCGGACGGTGGTCGCCCCCGGGTCGATGCCCGTGCCCGGGAGGAGGGCCGGGCCCGTCCAGTCGCCGCCGGGGGCCCGGGTCCAGTACGCGGTCTGCCCGTCCAGCGTGGCGAACGCCCAGAGCCGCCCCGGCGTGCCCTCGGCCAGCCAGGAGCTGTGGTCGCCGCGGCTGTAGCGCAGTGACTGGGCCCAGTTGCGCCCGGTCGGGTTGCCCGCGACCTTCCGGTCGCCGCAGCCCGAGGGGGAGCCGCAGTAGTCCTGGTGGTCGTGCCAGGCGTACGTCTTCAGGAAGCCGGTCTTCGTGTCGGCCGTCTGCGGGTCCAGCGCGTGCGGGAGGGTGCTGTTGTGGTAGCCGAGGTAGTTCTGGACCGAGAAGTGCGGGCGGTCCGTGACCTGGGCGGCGTACGCGGTGGTGGCGGCCTGCACGAACCGCGCGCCGTACATGTGGTCCTGGTGGTCGGTGTACTTGCCGGTGCCGGGGTCCCCGTACCGGCCCGGCGTCGGGTCCTGCATCCGTATCGTCGTCGGCCGGTACCGTGCCAGGACCCCGGCTATCGCCTGTATCAGCTGGTCCTTGGTGTACGTGAACTGCTGCTTGACCGGGGTGCCGGAGGTCAGCTGGGCGCCCAGCGCGGCTGTCCTGCCGTTCCACAGGCCGCGCAGGCTGTCGGGGGTGTCCCCGCCGGTGCTGCGGGCCTCGCGCAGCTGCAGCCACACCAGGTTGACCTGCGGCTTCGCTATGAGGACGTCGAGCTCGGCCTGGCCGCCGCCCGCGGTGGGTATGACGGTGCGCTTCCACGCGCTGGTCCGGTCGCCGGTCGCCATCTGGGCGTAGGCGCTGCGGATGCCGTTCTGCCGGGCCTCCGCGTAGTGGGCGCGGTCGGCGGGCTGCTCCGGGTCCTTCAGGGTCGCGCCGTTCGCCTCGTTGCGGCCGTCGGCCTCGCCGGAGGTGAGGTAGGCGGTGGTGACCGGGACGCCGGCGAGCAGGGACCGGCTGAGGTCCGGGTTCATGAAGAACAGGTCGTCGTCGGGGTGGGCGACGACCTGGACGACCGACCCGGCGGTGACGCTCGCGGGCAGGGCCGCGACCGGACCCGTCTCCGGCTTGGCCTCGGCGGGCGTCTGCTGGCCCGAGGCCACGGCGAGCACGCCGGTGGCACCGGCCGTCAGCACGGTGAGCAGGGCCGCGAAGCGGCGACGGGTCAAGGGCATCGGTTACGCCTTGGGTTCGTTCCGGGCGGGAAAAACCGCTGAGCAGTCAAAGAGAGGAGAAAACAGGGAACTTGGTTCGCCGATTTCGCCGATTGCTGCCGCTTTCCGGAGACGGCCGGGTGCGCTGGTGCCTTGTGGAGCTTTTGGTCCGGATATGTGACAGAGATGTGGACGCTGTCCGTCCGCACCGGGGGCCGGCCGCCGTGCCGGTACGGGGTGTTGGTCCGGGGTGCGGGGCTCCCGCTACGGAGCCGTGTTGCGCGGCCCCACCGGCTGCCAGGGCGCCAGGTGCGCGTCCGGCGCGTCCGCCGACGAGGTCACGTACAGCCGTGCGTCCAGACCCATCACTGCGAGGCTGACCAGGTTCTTCCCGGTCATCGTCGAGGACGGCGCGCCGACGAACATCAGCGGCGACCGCTCCCACGGCCGCCCCCGCCCGACGTCCGAGCCCAACTGCCCGCCCGCCGTGCGTCCCGCCAGCACGTGCCCGCTCGCCGTCACCGAGCCGAAGCCCTGCAGGCCGCCGAGGTCGGTGAGGTGGTTCACCTTGAGTCCGCCGTCACCCGTCAGCAGGGCGGTGCGGACGTTGCCGGATCCGGGCTTGCGGAACCACAGCCGTACGCCGCCCTCGCGGCCCTCGGCGGTGAGCGGGAGCGTGGTGTCGGGCAGTCCGGTGGCGGTGGCCGGGCCGAGCGCGGCGCCCGGCTTCGGCTGCACCCAGCCCACCACCGTCTTGGAGGTCGAGGAGAACACCATCCGCCGCCCGGCGCCGTCGGTCGCGGTGGCCGGGGTGCCGTGCAGATCGGCGCCGCCGTACTTCTCCCACGGACCCCAGCCGCCGCCCGCCTGCTGCACCCGCCCGCGCAGGGTGGACGCGCCGTCGCGGACGTACGCCGCCAGCTGCCCGGTGCCGTCGACCGAGACGGCGGGCGCGCTGATGTCGGAGGTCCAGTTCTCGTCCGCGGTCTCCGGGGTGCCCAGCGACTGCCACTCCCCGAACTCCTCGGAGCCCGGGCGCTGCTGGACCGCGTAGACGACCTCGCGTCTGTAGTCCGCGGGCTTCGTGCCGAAGGAGGTGCGGGTGCCGAAGGCGGCTATCCGGCCGTCCTTCAGGGTGACGGTGGACATGCCCGGGTCCATGCCGGTGCCGGGGAGCAGGACCGGCCCGCTCCAGCGGCCGATCAGGCCCTTCCGGTGCCAGAGGGCGACCTGGCCGTCGAGCACCTTGAAGGCCCACAGCCCGTACTCCGCATCGGAGGTCAGCCAGGAAGTGCTGGTGCCGCGGGCGTAGTTGATGGAGTCCGACCAGCGGTTGCCCGCCGGGTGGTCGGAGATCTTGAGGTCGCCGCAGCCGGCGTCGCTGCCGCAGTGGTTCTGCCTGTCGAGCCAGGCGTACGTGTCCAGGATGTCCAGCTTCGCCTTGGCCTCGTCCGGGTCCAGGGCGCTGGGCAGGGAGCCGTTGAAGTAGCCGAGGTAGTTCTGCACGGCGAAGTGCGGGCGGTCCTTGACGTCCTTCGCGTACGCGGCGGTGGCCAGCTGCGCGAAGCGGGCGCCGTAGAAGTGGTCCTGGTGGTCGGTGTACCGCTTGGTGTCGGGGTGCCGTCCGGGGGTCGGGTCCTGGGAGCGGACGGTGGTCGGACGGTACTGCTCCAGGACGCCGACAAGGGTCTGGACGACCTGGTCCTTCGTGTACGCGAACCTCTGCTTGACCGGGGTGCCGGAGGCGAGCATCGACTCCAGGCGGGGGACCTTGCCGTCCCACAGGCCGTGCAGGCTGTCCGGGACGTCGTCGTACACGGTGCCGGCCTCGCGGAGCTGCAGCCACACGAGGTTCACCTGGGGCTTGGCGACGAGCACGTCGACCTCGGCGTGGCCGCCGCCCTTGGTCGGGACGACGGTGCGCTTCCAGGCGCTGCTGCGGTCGCCGGTGGCCATCTTGGCGTAGGCGGCGCGGATGCCGTTCTGGCGGGCCTCGGCGTACGCGGGCTTGTTGGCCGGGGTGGTGGCCTGCTTGGCGGAGCCGGCGTTGATGCCGTCGGCCTCGCCGGAGGTCAGGTAGACCGAGGTGACCGGGTGGCCGGCGGATATGGAATAGCGCAGGTCCGGATTCATGAAGTAGAGGTCGTCGTCCGGATGCGCGACGATCTGGAGCACGCGGCCGGGGTCGGGCGCGTCGGCGACGGCCGCGGGGGCTTTGGCCTTGCCGTCTGGGGCGGCGGGGGACTCCAGGCGGGCGAGGGCGTCGTTGCCCCGCAGCAGGAGCATGCTGCCGGCGGCGGTGGCCGCGCAGAAGGCGACGACCTTGACGACTCCGGCCCAGCGGTGCCCTTTCGCCTGCGGCGCGGTGCGTGATCCGGTGGCGGCCGGGGCCGGGGCCGGGGCCGCTGCGCGGCGGCCGCGCTTCGCCCCCTCCGGCGCGGTGGGTGATCCGCCGGTGGCGGGGGCCTTGGCCCGCCGACCGCGCTTCGCCCCTTCCGGCAGGCTCGTCGGTCCGGCCGGGGAAGCGGCCGCTGCGCGGCGGCGCCCGTGCTTCGCCTCCGGTGCGGCGGTGGTCTTCGCACGTCCGCGCCGCCCGCCGGTGCCTTCGGCCTCGCGGGCCCGCCGCGTGGCCTTGCGCCCGGCCGGGAGCCGCGGCTCCGGGACCTCGCCCGCGCCGTCCCGCCGCCACGCCGCCGGCGGTGCTGCCTGTTCCCGGGCGGGGTGGGCCGACGGGTCCTGCGGGTGCCGGGCCTGGGCCGGGCTCGGCGGTGCTGCCTGTGGCTGCGGGGCCCAGGCCCCGGCCGGATTCGGCGGTGCTGCCTGTTCCCGGGCGGCGGCCGACGGGTCCTGCGGGTGCCAGGCCCCGGCCGGATTCGGCGGTGCTGCCTGTTCCCGGGCGGCGGCCGACGGGTCCTGCGGGTGCCGGGCCCCGGCCGGGCTCGGCGGTGCTGCCTGTGACTGCGGGGCCCAGGCTCCGGCCGGGGCGGAGTGCCGGTCCGCCGCGGGCGGGGTCGCCTGCCCCCAGCCGCGGTGGCCCGACGGACCCTGCGGTTCCCAGGCTCCGGCCTCGGGGTCCTGTCGAGCCGCACCGGGACCAGGGCCGGGGCCAGGGCCGGGGCGTGCGTCGGACATGGGGCTCCTCGTCACCGGTCTGCGGGGAGCGGGCCCCATCACGTCATAAATCTTCGGATAATCGGATAACCGTGATCATGATACGTCCCGGTGAGTCGAACGCCTGCTCCGGATAGGCTCACTCCAGGCACGCCAGGGCAGTGGCAGCGACAACCGCGGGAGGCGGCGGGATGACAGTCCCGGGACGCAGGAGCAGCACCTTCATCCGGCTGCTGCGCAGCGGCTTCACCGATCCCTCCGCCGCCGCCAGGCTGCTCGACGCCGACGCGCTGGCCGCCGTACGCACCGATCCGGTGCTCCTCGACGCCCTCGGGGCGACGGCCGACCCCGACCTCGCCCTCCTCGGACTCGTCCGGCTCGCCGAGGCGCAGCCGGCCGACGAACTGCCCGGACTGCTCGACACCCTCGTCAGCGCCAAACCGCTCCGCGACCGCCTCCTCGGCGTGCTCGGCGCCTCCGAGGCACTCGGCGACCACCTCGCCCGCCACCCCCGCGACTGGCAGGCCCTCGTCACCTACGAGGCCGCCGACCTGCACCCGGGGCTCCCCGAGTTCGAGCGCGGCCTCGCCGACGCCCACGACCCCGTCGCGCTCCGCGTCGCCTACCGCCGCTGCCTGCTGTCCATCGCCGCCCGCGACGTCTGCGGCACCATCGACCTCGCCCAGACCGCCGCCGAGCTCGCCGACCTCGCCACCGCCACCCTCCGCGCGGCCCTGCGCATCGCCTCCGCCGCCGCCCCCGACGACGCCGCCCAGTGCCGCCTCGCCGTCATCGCGATGGGCAAGTGCGGCGGCAACGAGCTGAACTACGTCTCCGACGTCGACGTCATCTTCGTCGGGGAGGCCACCGTGGGGTCTCCCCACGGCGGAGCCGTAGGGGACGGCATCGACGAGGGCAAGGGCATCCAGGCCGCCACCCGCCTCGCCTCCCACCTCATGCGGATCTGCTCCGAGACCACCGTCGAGGGCACCATCTGGCCCGTCGACGCCAACCTCCGCCCCGAGGGCCGCAACGGACCCCTCGTCCGGACCCTCGCCTCCCACCTCGCCTACTACCAACGCTGGGCCAAGACCTGGGAGTTCCAGGCCCTCCTCAAGGCCCGCGCCGTCGCCGGGGACGAAGCCCTCGGCGCCGAGTACGTCGCCGCCATAAGCCCCCTGGTCTGGCAGGCCGCCGAGCGCGAGAACTTCGTCCCCGACGTGCAGAAGATGCGCCGCCGCGTCGTCGACAACATCCCCGCCGCCCAGGTCGACCGCGAACTCAAACTCGGCCCCGGCGGCCTGCGCGACGTCGAGTTCGCCGTCCAGCTGCTCCAGCTCGTGCACGGCCGCCACGACGCCACCCTGCACTCCGGCACCACCCTCGACGCCCTCCACGCCCTCGCCGCCGGCGGATACGTCGGCCGCGCCGACGCCGCCCAGCTGCACGACGCGTACCGCTTCCTGCGCGCCATGGAGCACCGCATCCAGCTCTACCGGCTGCGCCGCACCCACCTCGTCCCCGAGGACGAGAGCGACCTGCGGCGCCTGGGCCGCTCACTGGGCCTGCGCACCGAACCCGTCGCCGAGCTCAACAAGGCCTGGCGCCGGCACGCCTCCGTCGTCCGCCGCCTGCACGAGAAGCTCTTCTACCGGCCGCTCCTCGACGCCGTCGCCCAGCTCACCCCCGGCGAGACCCGCCTCTCCCCGCGCGCCGCCGGCCAGCGCCTCGAAGCCCTCGGGTACGCCGACCCGGCGTCGGCCCTGCGCCACCTCGAAGCCCTCGCCTCCGGCGTCACCCGCAAGGCCGCCATCCAGCGCACCCTGCTGCCCGTCCTCCTCGGCTGGTTCGCCGACTCCGCCGACCCGGACGCCGGCCTGCTGAACTTCCGCAAGGTCTCCGACGCCCTCGGCAAGACGCCCTGGTACCTGCGGCTGCTGCGCGACGAGGGCGCCGCCGCCGAGAACCTCGCCCGCGTCCTGTCCGCCGGCCGCCTCGCCCCCGACCTCCTCATGCGCGCCCCCGAGGCCGTCGCCCTGCTCGGCGACCCCGAAGGCCTCCAGCCGCGCACCCACGAGGCCCTGGTGCAGGAGGTCCTCGCCGCCGTCGGCCGCGCCGACAGCGCCGAGGCCGGCGTCGCCGCCGCCCGCGGGGTCCGCCGCCGCGAGCTCTTCCGCACCACCGCCGCCGACATCATCCGCTCGTACGGCACGGAGGACAGCCCCGCCGAGGAAGACCACGGTGCCCTCGTCGACCTGGTCGGCGGCGCCGTCTCCGACCTCACCGCCGCCACCGTCGCCGGGGCCCTGCGCGCCGCCGTTCACAGCCACTACGGCGACACGCTCCCCACCCGCTTCGCCGTGATCGGCGTCGGCCGCTTCGGCGGACACGAACTGGGCTACGGTTCCGACGCCGACGTCCTGTTCGTCCACGAACCCCGCGAAGGCGTCGACGAACAGGAGGCCGCGAAGGCCGCCCAGGCCGTCATCGCCGAGATGCGCCGACTGCTCCAGCTGCCCACCGCGGACCCGCCGTTGCTCATCGACGCCGACCTGCGCCCCGAAGGACGCTCCGGCCCCCTGGTGCGCACTCTGGCCTCGTACGCCGCGTACTACCGGCGCTGGTCCCTGACCTGGGAGAGCCAGGCCCTGCTGCGCGCCGAACCCGTCGCGGGCGACGAGGACCTCGGCCGCCGCTTCATCGACCTGATCGACCCGCTGCGCTACCCCATGGAGGGCCTCGGCGAGGACGCCGTACGGGAGATCCGCAGGCTCAAGGCCCGCATGGAGTCCGAGCGGCTGCCCCGCGGCGCCGACCCGACCCTGCACACCAAACTGGGCCGCGGCGGCCTCAGCGACGTCGAGTGGACCGTCCAGCTGATCCAGATGCGGCACGCCTGGGCCGAACCGGGCCTGCGCACCACCCGCACCCGCGAGGCCCTGGCAGCCGCCCACGCGGCCGGGCTGATCCCGACGGAGGAGGCGCAGATCCTGGACGAGGCCTGGGTACTGGCCACCCGGGTCCGCAACGCCGTGATGCTCGTCCGCGGCCGCGCCGGGGACACGTTCCCCTCCGAGGCCCGCGAGCTGGCGGCGGTGGGCCGCTACCTCGGCTACGCCGAGGGCACGGTCGGCGAGATGCTGGACGACTACCGGCGCATCACCCGCCGGGCCCGGGCCGTGGTGGACGAACTGTTCTACGGGGCGTAGGCCCTCGCCGCCGACCCCCGTACGGTGGCGAGGGCCCACGTCCCTTCATCCCGCTACGGGATGGTCTTGTCGTAGGACTTGTCCTGGTCGGAGTCGTAGATCTGCGTGCCCCGGGCGTCGTAGCCCTTGATCCGGGGAGTCCTGGTGACGGGCCGGTCCAGCACGCCGGTGGCGGCGAACCATCCGTGGTCGAGCACGGCCTCGACGACGGCGCCGCCGTAGCCGACGGTGACCCGGGCGACCCGGGGGTCGACGACGGTACCGATGCTGCCCCAGCGGTAGGGCAGCTTCCAGGGGCCTTCGCCGCCCAGCCGCTGGAGGTAGAGCTTGCCCGCGTTGATATCGGGGACGACGGCCCCGCTCTCGAGGTTCGAGTCGCCGCCGGCCGAGAGGTTGACGCCGCTCGTCCGGCCGTTCTTGCTGGTGCAGATGAGCCGGATCTGCGCCGGGCCGTCCTTGACGGCGACGATGAACTGGCCGTCGCCCGGGCTGTTGTCGTTGCCCGTACTGCGCAGTGCGAGCAGGATCCGGTAGTCGGAGGCCTCGCCCAGGTCCTGCGGCTCGGTTCCCGCCCCGCCGGGGTGCTCTCGGCTGAACTCGAGGCAGTCGATCAGCCTGATGCCGGCCTCCTCGAAACCGATGCCGTCGGCGAGCTGCCCGGGAGTCGCGGGAAACTGCGGCAGGCGAGTCCGCTGGGGCGGCTGGAACACCCCGCCCGGTGTCGGGCCGGCGTCCGCCACGGACACCCGGTCGGACGGCCCGCCGCCATCGCCGCCGCCGGTGACGGCGATCGCCGTGGCCGGTACGACGGCCAGCGCGACCAGTGCCGCCCCCGCCACCGCCAGCCTGCGCCGCCGCTCCCCGCGGCCCTGCCGCACGATCGCCTGGTACGGCACGGCGGCGGGCCGCAGGGCCTCCGCGTCCTGGGCCATCCACTCCCGCAGGTCCAGCTCGAAGCCGCCCTGCCCGTCGTCGCCTCGCCCGCTCACAGGACCGCCCTCTCACTCATCTCGTTCGCCGCCGTGATCCGGCCCAGTCCGGGCCAGGCACGCAGCTTGGCCAGCGCCTTGGACGCCTGGCTCTTGACGGTGCCCTGGGAACACCCCAGGACGTCGGCGGTCTCGGCTTCGGAGAGGTCCTCCCAGTACCGCATGACCACGACGGCCCGCTGCCGGGCGGGAAGCTGGGCCAGCGCGGCCATCAGCACATTGCGTTCATCGGCCCACGCCACGGCGTTGTCGCGCACCGAGGTGTCCGGCACGGCATCCGTCAACCGCTCCCGTACCCGGCGCTTGCGGAACCGGTCGTTGTTGCAACTGACCAGCATCCGGCGGACGTACGCCTCCGGACTGTCGCTGCGCGACACGCGCCGCCACGAGCGGTACGCCTTGGCGAGCGCCGTCTGGGTCACGTCCTCCGCGTCATGCGGATCGCCGGTCAACAGGTAAGCCGTCCGCACCAGATGAGACCAGCGCGCGGCCACGAACGACTGGAACTGAGCTTCTTGCTCGGCGTGCATCGCCACCCCCTTCGCCCCCCTTGACCACCTCCGGCTCGGATTCGGTTGCCCGGCGGCGAGAACAAATTCCGGCAGCTGCAGAAGGCCATCCAGGAGATCGTCGATTCCGGTTTCGCCGGGGTGCAACTGCGTGTGTACGACGAGCGCGGCGAGTGGGTCGGCAGCGCCGGAGTGCGCGAGGACCTCCACACCTTCATCTCCGCGCTGGTGGGCGGCAAGCTCCTGCCCGCTCCGCTGCTCGCCGAGATGTGCACGCCGCATCCCAAGGCCGGCTACGGCCTGGGGGTGTTCGTACAGGACGCGGGTCCGAACGGCGGCACCGTCATCACCCACAACGGCGGCATCGCCGGCCACGCGGGGCTGATGTACAGCACGCCCGACGGCAGCAGGACCCTGACCGCCTCGCTGAACTATGTGGCTGAGTACCTCGGACCCTCACCCGAGGTCACGCGGCCTTGGGCGCGGTGCAGGAGGAGGAGTGCCCCGGGGCGGGAGAGCGGAAGGCGCGGTCGCAGCCGTCGCAGGTCTGGAAGGGCTGGACCCGCTGGTCGGTGGGCAGGGCGAGGGGCGGTCGATCGGGGAGGAGGGGAGGGCGGTACGCCGTGAGGCGGTGGGCCAGGAGGCCCGCCGGGGAGCGGATCGGCTCCGCCGGGAGGCAGCCCGCCAGGGTGCCGCTGACGGCGGCCGGGCTCAGGCCGCGCTCCAGCCACGTGGTGACGCCGGGAGCCAGCCGCGCCACGTCGCGCTCCGAGAGCAGCAGCCGGGGGTCGCGCAGCCGCAGGCGGGCGAGCAGCTCGGCGGCCTCACGGTGTTCCCCGGGGACCAGGACCGGCCTGGCGGGGGCGGGCCGGGGCGGAGCCTCGGCGCGGGCGGTCACCGGTTCGGCCGGTCCGGCGGCCGGGTCCGGTCCCAGGTCCAGGTCCAGGTCCGGATCCGGTTCGGGGTCCGGGTCGGGGTCCGGAGCCTGGGCCTGGCGTGGTGCCGGGGCTGGCGCGGGGGCTCGGCCGACGGGTTCCGCCGCCTTCAGGCGCTTGGAGAGCGGGATGTTGTACGACACCGTACGGGTGAAGATCTGCCCGACGGAAGTCGCTCCCGGGTCCGGGGCAGGTAGCCGTGGGCTTCCAGTTCGCGCAGGGCCGAGGCGATGCGGGCCTCGCCCTCGGTGAACCGCTGCGCCAGGGCCTTGATCGACACATCGGCGCCGGTGGGCAGGGACTGGATGTGCGTGGACAGACCGATCGCCGTCAAGCTCAACTCGCCGTGCTGGGCGAGGTTGTTGTCGATCTTGACGTAGCGCTCGGCTTGGGAGTCTTTCTCGTGCATGAAACCAGGCCTCAGAATGCGGTACGGAGCGCGCGGAGGCGCGCTAAGGTGCTGCTCAGCCACGGGAAGCTCACTTCTTCCTGAGCGGTGAGGCCCTCGGCCGGGATGCCAGTCCCGTCGGGGGCCGTTCGCATGTTTGGGGTTGCCGAAGCTGAGCCTGCACCTTGAATTGGCATATCCGCCAGCCAGGTTGGCCGCATTCACCCGACCGAGTGAGCGGTCCTGGTTTGGTTTGGTGAGGTTATTTCCCTGGGTCCTTAAAGCGGTTTACGTCGTGCGGAACCGCCCAGCGGGCAACCGGAACGTGGAAACCCGGATCCGGTGATTCGGGTGCCGGTAGAGCGATTTCCGCCCAGACCGTTTTCAGTGGTGTGGGGCCGAGGGTGGTTCCCCATTTGTTCGCCAGAGCCGCGACGAGTACCGGACCCCGGCCGGACTCCGCCTCGACGGAGGGCAGTTCGGTGGCGGACGGTGGCGGGCGCTCGCCGCGGGTGTCGGTCACCTCGATACGGAGGGTGGTGTCCGTGGCCGCCATCTGGAGCCGGAACCTCCGTCCGGGTACGCGACCGTGGGTGACGGCGTTGCCGGCGAGCTCGGCGACGACGTGAACCGCGGCCCTGAACGGAAGCCCCCAGTGCGCCAGTTGGTGAGCGGCGAGCGCGCGTGCGGCGCGGGCGCCGCGCGGGGTGGCGGGGAAGAGGGCGTCTAAGGCGATTTCCTGATTCACGTGACTCAGCGTGGCGAGGCGTGCGTAACCTGAACAGGAGAGAGGCCGCTGTGTACGGCGGTTGTCCCAGGGTGTCCCACCCTGTCCAGCCTGTCCCCCGGGGGTGGAAGTGAACGCAGACAGCGCCGATGAGTCGAGTGAGTCGAGTGAGTCGAGTTGGGAACTCGATCCGGAGGATGAATCGGGAGCGGTAATCGCCACCGTCGGCCGCCAGTTGAAAATGTGGCGGGAGGCGGCCGGTCTTGACCGTGCGCAGTTCGGTACGCGCATGGGATACGGGCCGAACCTGATCTACAAGATCGAGCGCGGCGCCAGAATTCCGCGCCCGGAGTACTTGGACAAGGCGGACGAGATCCTGAGCGCGGGCGGAAAACTCGCCGCGATGAAGGCCGATGTGGAGGGCGCCCGCTATCCCAAGAAGGTCCGGGATCTGGCCAAGTTGGAGTCCCAGGCGGTTGAGATCGGCGCCTACGCCAACGTCGTCGTGCACGGCCTGCTGCAGACGGAGGAGTACGCCCGT
>NZ_JBHJTK010000028.1:0-94996 GCF_042267665.1 Streptomyces sp. NPDC056224 | reverse complement strand
AGTCCACATCACCGCTCAACGAGCCGCGATGAGCAGTGCTACGCCGACAAGCCGAACACCACCCTGGAGTGTCCAGATAAGAACCTGCTCGGCCGCTACAGCTTCACCGCCTCCACCCCGGCCGCCGGCGCCCTGCGCCCGCTGCGCGATCCGGAGACGCCGGAACTCGACGACGACGAGGACGGCACCGGCTAAGGGGCGTCCGGCGATCAGCGTCCCGCGAGGCCGGGACAGGCCGGCGGTGGACAATCCGCGTGCACCCAATGATCAAGTTGCGGAACACTGTGCCGATGAGCCCCTCAGCTTCTCAGACATCGCAGGAACGGGCCCTTCGACATGTCGCAGAACTGGCGTCGGGTCCTCCGATGGACTTGGCGCTGCGGGTGACCTTGAACTTCCATCCGGACCGTCTGTTGCACGCCAAGCCGATCCTGGACGCCATGGCTGAGGACGGCACCTACCGCTCCCAGTTCGTCACAGGGACCAGCAACGGTGGACTGACCGCGCATCCAGGAGGCGATCGGTGGCGCTGGGAGAGCCGGATCTTCGGCGGGGCCTATGACGAAGGGACCGCGGATGAACGGCCTGTCTACGGGGCGTTGAACTTCCGTCGCCATCCGGTCGGCGCGGCGCCGCGGTTCGGGTCCGCCCACTTCCGGCTGACTGCCGAAACGCTCGCGCGGACCACGTTCTGCTACCCGGATAGTTTCCTCGAACCTTCAGATTTCGGTGTCGCGGCCCGCATGGGGCTCATTGAGCTTGCCCTGGCCGACCATCAGGACGAGCTCGACGACTACATCGAGGCGCAGGTGCACGGGCCCGTCCGGCTGCGCGGCCATGTGGAGGCGCTGGTCCTGGACCCCTGCTACCGGGATACGACAGTCGAGGCCGCGGCTGTGCGTACTGGCTGCCCAGTGGAGTGGCACCCAGGCTTCCGACTCAAGATCGAGGGACTCCGCCGTCATCCCGGCTACCGCGGCCAGGAGTACGTCGACTTGGCCACGCAGATCGCGGTCGATGGAGTGCTCGATCCTCGGATCGTCGGAAATGCTGCACGTGCCGACCGCTACGACCCACAGGCCGTCAAGAAGGTGTGGCACTACCTGGCGCGATTCGGGGCACCCTCGAAGGTCACTGGCAGGCCGACGACTCCGGAACCGACGGAGGGAGCTGTACTCGATAGCCTTCGTTGAGGCGGTCAACGGTGTGATGGCCCTTGACATCCGCACGCCATGCGTAGCTCCGGGTAGCGATCGTCACCCACGGTGATTCTCATAAACGTTCATCTGTGAGAGTTCTGCGAGAGCCCCCGGAGTGATCACGTTTCCGCAGGTCGCCGTTCGCAAAAGTCCTCTCGAAACTGGCATGTTGTGCGAGGCACTTCTGAGAGACTTCCCGGATGGACCTCACGCCCGATCGAGCCGCATTGGCGGTAGAACGCCACGACTGCCCGAACTGTGACGCGCCCGCCGGCTCCGCCTGCCGCACCCGGGGCGGGAAGACCGCCGCGAAGTACCACACCCCCCGCTTCGTCCTCGTCCCCGCGCTCCGCGAGGAACTCGAAGTGCTCGTCCCCGCCGACCGCCACCCCGGCCGCGCGTGGAAGCAGGGCCCGGCGCTCGCCGTCGTGCCCGCGCCCCGCACCGAGCGCCCGGTCCGCATCGGGTACGCCAGGACATCGACCGCCCGGCAGGAACTGGCGAGCCAGCTCGAAGCCCTCCACCGTGCGGAGTGCCACAAGGTCTTCAAGGAGCAGATCAGCACCCGGGTGAAGATCCGGCCCGAACTGGAGAAGGCGCTCGCCCTGGCCCACCAGTTCAAGGAGGCCGCGCCCGAGACCCCGGTCATCCTCACTGTCCACGAGCTCAAGCGCCTCGCCAGGAACGCCGCCGAGCTGATGACGCTGTCCGCCGAACTCCAGGCCGGCGGCCTCCAGCTCGAACTCCTCACCGGCCCGCTCACCGGCATCTACGACCCCAACGGCATGGGCGCCATGTTCTTCGCCGTCCTCGCCGTCGCCGGGCAGATCGAGCGCAACTACATCCGGGAGAAGACCCTCGAAGGCCAAGTCATCGCCGCGTCCAAGGGCAACCACGGCGGACGCCCCAAGGTCATCGACGACGACATGCTCACCTTCGCCGTCGCGCTCAAGGACAAGGGCGTCCCCGTCCCCGACATCGCCAAGAAGCTCACCATCAAGGTCGGGAAGAACGCGGGCAAGTCCCCGTCGGTCGCCTCGCTCTACCGGGCGCTCGCGGAAGCCGAGGCCGCCGCGGTGGACGACGGCCTGCCGATGCGGCCCAAGCCCGTCCGTATCCGCCAGCCCGGAGAGCCCCTCACCGCCGAGGAGATCGAGCTACGCGAACGGCTCCAGGCCCAGCCCCACCCGAACGCCGAGCTGCGGTAGACCCACCCACAACCTGCATCGATCCCATGATCACCGGCTTAGCGTTAACCGCTGTACCGCTGTTCCCCGAGGCCGGGGTGAACCGCCCCAAGGTTCTGCGTGGCAGCCAGCCTTGGGGCGGACCCGCCCTGTTGGGGCGCTCTGCGGGGCGCCCCGAGAGTTCCGCTCTACGCCAGGGCGCGCACGGTGTTCGTGGGCCGGTCCGGCGTCGGGCCACAGGCAGTGCTCCGTCCTGTCCGCGCGCCAGGCCGTACAGCCCAGTCAGGGAGTTTGCGCGAGCGCGGACCGGACTATGAACGCCCCGGCGGCCTCACGGCCCGCTTGACGCCTGCGGCGACGTTCAGAACCCGACAGGGATCCCGAGGGCACCCCCGACTGCCTGAGCGAGGCCTGTCGCGAGAACGGGAGGCATGTACGTCTTCGCGCTCGCCCAAACCCGCTGCCCGAGCTGACGAACGCGCCCCGGATCGGGCTCGGCGGCGACGAGCTCAGCCTGCAGCGCCTCGACATCAGCCTCGACAACGGTCCGATCCTCGGCCGACAGGTCCGCGGTCCGCGCAGCGGCCAAGACCTCACGAGCGAAGTCCGCGAGCTGCCCGGGGTCGTAACCAAAGGTGTTGTGTTGGACGTTGCCCTGGCCCATCTGGGGCGCGCCCCCGTTGACCGTGACGTTCCAGGTGTGCTGCGCGCTGGGCTGCTGCTCGTTCAAGATTCCCTCGCAGGAATGAGTAGTTGTGGGACTCGCCGTCGTGCCGGGTTGGGCCGAGCCTGCTCACCCCGCCTCTCGGCCGTACGCATGCGCCATCGCCGTTACCCACCAAGAATGCGCGTGACGGCCATGACGGCTATCTGGATGCTGTCCGGCGTCACCAGAGTTTCCTGGATGCCTTCGAGCAGGCGGCGGATGCGGGCCGGCTGCGGATTTTCCCGTCCCGCCTCACGCTCCAGAGCCTCAACGTCCTCGGCAATCAGCTCGCGGACGGGCTCCGGCACGTTCATCGAGGGGACCAAGCCGTTGAGGTCGCGTACAAGCTGCATAACCTGGGCCAGGTCGTAGCCAAAGGTGTTGTGCTGGACGTTGCCCTGGCCCATCTGGGGCGCGCCGCCATTGACCGTGACCTGCCAGTTCTGCTGAATCCCGCTGGGCTGCTGACCGGCCAGGAAACCCTGTACGTCTACGTTGTCGGTCCACCCGCACCTCCGGCCCTGCGGGGTGAGCGTGATCGCTGTCGGACGACCGCCGTCCCGCTCGACCGTGACCAGCTTCTCGGCCTCAAGGAACTCGATCGCGCTAAAGATCTCGTCGATCGTCAGCACGGTGTCCAGGACCCGGGCGTGCCTGGAGAACAGGAACTCCTGCAGCTCAAGCGTGTGCTTGGGGAACTTGTCCGTTGCCGCGGCGATCAACCCGTTGAGCGCCATGTCGTAGCGGACGATCGGACGGTCCCGGTCACGCAGAAGCTGCTCCGCCTTGACAGCGCCGCGGGGGGTGAGTTGACAGGCCAACCCAGACGCGACTTCCAGGCTCTCGACCATGTCCGCGTGCTGGAGGTGACTGATCAGGGTGAGCAGACGGTCGTCGCCCAGTGTTCCCGACTCGGGCAGCTGGTCGACCTCGATGTACTCCTGCGTGCTGCCTTTGGCCTGCTGATACATCGCCAGCAGCAGGAGAGCCGAGTCCTGTTCCGTATCCACTGCCCGATGGTAGGGCGCCGACTCGGCAACGGTCCCCGGGATCAGGAAAAGAAGTGGCCTTCAAGGTCGCTGCACGCCCCGCTGAGCCCCAATCAGGCAGCGAAGGGGTCGTTTCCCACCCCGCTCCATGCGGAGCCCCCAGGAGGCGACTCAGGGATCGCCCGCCTGGCCCGTTTAGTCGCCGCGCGAAGCGCGTCCGCTTCGTGGTTGACCGGCACGTCGCCACCTAGGCCAGCCCCCACGGCGCGGGCCCCGTCACCACCCGGGCCACGACGAGGGAGTCAGCGGCGCACCGGCATTCACCCAAGAGGGTGACGGGGCCCGCGCCTCCCTCTTCTGACCCCTAACAGGCCCTCGCGCCCGCTTCTGCGGCTCTCCGCCGCTCCGCTTGTCGTGTCCCTGCGGGACTACGGGGGCTCCGGTTCCCACACAGGCGCTCCCTGCGCCCGGGGGTTCGCCGTGTCAGGTGGGAGTGTGTCCGGTACCAGGGGTGCCGGACACACTCCCACGGAGGATGAGCGCGAGGGCCAGTTAGGGGGCGAGGCGATTTCGTGAGGACCGGCTCGGCCGGCTCTTCGGCTCTTCGGCGCACCGGATCCGCGCTTTGCTGGCCTTCCCCCAACGAGACAACCTCTGCGGCGCTCGCGCCGTCGGACGCGGCGAAGCCGCTCGCGCGGGCTCACGCGCTACTACATGCAGATGCCCTCCGGGCGTCAGCGGCGCACGCGCCGAAGGCGCTGTCTGTGGTTTCTGCAGTGGGGGTTCATAGGTGGTGGTTAAAGGGGTGACGTGTGCGTCACCGGGGGGGGTGTCGTACACGTCACCGGGGGGGGTGTCGTACACGTCACCCCCTACTGACCTGCGAAAACGATTGAGTTAACGGAGGGGAGGTTTTCCGGCTCCCGGGGCGTCGTACACGTCACCCCGTGTCTGACCTGCGCGAACGATCGATTTAGCGCTTCAGGCCCGACGCAGGATTAAGGCGACCGGAAACAGCGGCCGCCTGGCTCGCCCACCTCGGACAAGATCCGTCTCAGAGGGAAGACCGCGACCATCCCGAGGGGGACCACGTCATGGGTAAGCACACGACGAAGAAGGCCAAGTCGGCGCCGCCGCTGTCCGTCAGCAGGCTTCGGGAGGGCTGGCCGGGCCCCGGAGGCACCCGCATCCGCCTCGCCCGCCCGCAGGACGTCGAGACGGCGAACACCCTCATGGGCACCACCGGGGACGGAGTGCGGATCATTCCCGTGCTGCGGACGGCGATCGAGGACAGCAAGGCTGCCTCCTCCATGCTTGCCGGCCTCGGCGCCAGGACGGCGTTCTTCGACGCGGCCTCCGTCGCGTTCGCCGAGCTGCCCATGAGCGAAGCCCTGACCACCATCTCCCTGACACTGGTCGCGGCCGACGAGGCGTGCCAGTAAGAACGCTGTCACCAGCCGCAAGGAAGGGTGCGCGTTACGTGGACGCGGCATGCATGACGTCGCGGCCTACGGCACCGAGGTGATCTTGGTGTCTCACGAGTGATCGCCACCCGGCTCAGGCATCCTCTCCGCCTCCTTCCGCCAGTGTTCGAGGTTCTGTCGAATGATCGGCAGGTGGGGGTGGTCTTCGCCCTGCACCCGGATTCGGTCGGCGAGGAGGTCGGCGTAGGCCTGCGCGGCCCCGGCCGCATCCCCCGCCTCCCCCCGCATGGCAGCGAGGTTGCCCCGGGTGGTGAGGGTTTGGGGATGGTCTTCGCCCAGCACGCGCACCATGGACTCCAAGAGGCCAGCGAAGGCCTGCACGGCCCCGGCCGCATCCCCCGCCTCCCCCCGCATGGCAGCGAGGTTGTTCCGGGCGATGAGGGTTTGGGGATGGTCTTCGCCCAGCACCCGGATTCGGTCGGCGAGGAGGTCGGCGAAGGCCTGCGCGGCCCCGTCCGCATCCCCCGCATCCCTCAGCATGACGGCGAGGTTGTTCCGGGTGGTGAGGGTGTCGGGGTGGTCTTCGCCCAGCACCGGCACCATGGACTCCAAGAGGCCAGTGAAGGCCTGCGCGGCCCCGGCCGCATCCCGTGCCTGCCCCAGCCAGCGGGCGAGGTTGCCCCGGGTGATGAGGGTTTGGGGGTGGTCTTCGCCCTGCACCCGGATTCGGTCGGCGAGGAGGTCGGCGTAGGCCTGCGCGGCCCCGGCCGCATCCCCCGCCTCCCCCCGCATGGCAGCGAGGTTGCCCCGGGTGGTGAGGGTTTGGGGATGGTCTTCGCCCAGCACCCGGATTCGGTCGGCGAGGAGGTCGGCGAAGGCCTGGGCGGCCCCGGCCGCATCCCCCGCCTCCCCCCGCATGACGGCGAGATTGCCCCGGGTGGTGAGGGTGTCGGGGTGGTCTTCGCCCAAGCGGTTGTCGGTGATGTCGGTGAGGTGCTGGAAGTGGTCGATGGCGGCGGTGACCTGACCGGATTCACCGAGGCTGAGGCCGAGGCGGTACAGCACCGGGTGCACGCCCGGCCGGTACAGGGCGTCTTCGGCATAGCGGGTGAGGCCGTCGGCGTTGGTGCGCAGGACCTGAGCGAAGTCGGTGTCGCGTTCGACGTCGGGCCAGGCGGCCCAGAGTGCGTCGGCGGCGGTGCGCGTTGCCTGGTGGTGCTGATGGGGCGTGAGGGTCTCGCGTGTAGCACGCTGGATGAGCTGATGGACGCGGACGGCCTGGTAGGGAGTGTCCCGTTGGTGGTCGATGAGGCTGAGCCGGTCCAGAGCGCGCAGGGTGCGTACCGCGTCCGCGGGGGAGACGGGGGTTTGCTGCGGGGTGGGGCCGGTTGTGGTGCGGTGTGCGGCGAGGTAGGCGCGGGCGCTCTGGCCGGTGAGAACGTCCTGGGGGATGCCGTTGGCGTCAAGGAGGGCGGCGAGGTGGAGCATGGGGCGAGCCAGGCCAGCGGGGCGCAGTGTGTCAGCGCGGTCGATGGACAGGGACCAGGCGGCGGCAAGGGCGGTGCCCTGCTCGTCAGGCAGGGCATCGGGGGCGAGGTGGTCGAGTGTGGTGGCGCGGTCGGCCAGCAGATGCCGGTAGGCGGCAGCTGTTTCGCCGGAGTCGATGAGGTAGGCGGTGGCCTGGGCCAGGGCCAGGGGCAGGTGTCCGAGGTCGTGTGCGAGGGCAGTGAGCTGGTCTGCCGGCTCGGTGCGGCCCTGGGCGTTCAGGGATGCGGTGAGGTAGGCAAGGGATTCGTCGGGGGTGAACAGGCCGACCTCGATCCGCCGACGGCCCTCTCCGAAGAGGGCGGCGTCGCGGCGGCGGGTGGTGAGCAGTACCCGGCCGTGGGGGCTGGCCGGCGGCCACAGGCTGTAGCGGTGGGCGGGGTCGTCGGGGTGAACGATCAGATCATTGGGGTCGGCGACATCATCGAGGACGATCAGCCACCGGCACGGCCGCTGCCCGGGCTTGGGAGCCAGCCAGGCCAGGAACTGTTTCGCGGCCTGTTCGGGGTCGTCGGTGTCGGCCCGGCACAACTCGACACCGGCCTGCGCGAATCCGCTCACCACGGCCGACCGGGCGCTCGCGGTCACCCAGACCAGGACGTCCAGGCCGCCGTCGTCCCAAGCCGCGCGGGCATACTCGGCGGCGAGCTGGGTTTTGCCGACCCCGCCCATCCCCGTCAGCACCTGGGAAAGCACCGCAGTGCCCCCGCCCTCGACCGCCGCCCGCAGCCGGTCCCCCTCCCCGCGGTGCTGAAAAGACCGTGCCGGCAGCGGGACCACACCGACCTGGTGCGGCCACAGCGGGCCTCTCTTCGCGGGCAGATGGTACTGGTGGGTGATGGAGTTGTTGTCACCGGTAACGATGTCCCGGACCGTGATCTCGTTGCCGTCGCCCGGGACCCCGAGACCGATGTCCCCGCCGGCCACCAGCCCGCGCTCGCCCGGCACCGTCCTCCCCGGCCCGCCCTCGTTCTCGTTCTTGCTGCGTCGGAAGGCGCTCATGGCTGCTGGTTCCCGTCACCGGTGATGGCCTCGCCGATACTGCCGTCCGCGGCCACGCCGCGTTCCCCGGGAACGGCCAGGCCGCCCGCGCCGCCACCTGTGCCTGCTGGCGGTAGGGGCCCGGGGGCAGGCGTGGTGAGGTGGTTGTTGTCGCCGGTCACCGCCCGCCCGATCCCACCGCGGGCCTGCACGGACCGGGCACCGGCCACGGGCGGAGTGCCCTCGCCGCGGGTGAGCGCGAACACCGACACACCCAGCCCGATTACCCCCACACCGGCCCCCACCACGCTGGCGGTCTTGTCCGCCGTCTCCAGGTCCGCCACTACCACGACAAGCACCAGTCCCATGACCGCCACGGTGCACACCACCGCGACAGCCGCCCACACCTTCCGCCCAGCCATCCTGAGCCCCCTCGTCCAGCTGTCGTTCCGCTGGCCCCGTCTCTGAGCCGCCCGTCGAACCTAGCGGCCAGCGGGCCCAGACGGGCGGGTTCATCCCAGGCGGTCCCGAGGCGACGAGGGCGCCGCAGCGGTCGGCTTCCACCGGTCGCGGTGCTGAACATGACGCCACTTGTTTGCCGTTGGTGGCAGCGTTCTTACCGGCACCCCGACGACCAGGAACAGGTCCTTGGCGTGCTGTCGGCCACTGCCCTCGGCACGTTCATCGAGATCGCCACCAGCAACGGATACGCCCTGCCGCAGGCCATGGCCCTGGGCCTGTTCGTCGCCAAGATTCACGGCCTGGCCGTGGCCGAGCCTGCCCGCGGTCAGGGCATCGCTGCCGAACTCCTCAAGGGCGCCTGGCAGGTCCACCAGCAACTCGGCTACCGCCTGCTGTACGGCTCTTATGAGGCCGACCGCGACCTGAAGGTCTTCTACACGCGCCTCGGGTACAACGTTCACGCCCCCGGGGAGCACTTCCCCCTGGACCGGATCTCCCTGCCGTTCCGGCTCGGTGCGGGCGACGACCAGTGCATGTTCACCCGCTGGCGTCCCCGAGGCTGAGCACGGCCAAGGCCGCCAGCGATCCGGGGCCGACCATGCCGCCGGGCGCCCCGCCGCCGGAGGGTCAGTTGGCCGCCGGAGGGCCAGCTGGCGAAGCGGAAGTGCGGACACCGCGAAGCCCGCCAGTGACCGGGCGGGGGCGTAGACAGGGGCAGCGCCCGTCAGCGCTCTGCTGACGTAGAGGGAGGAGCGCTACAGAGGGCAGCAGAGTCGTCCCCTCCCGGTTTGGAAGGGGGCGACTCCGCGGGTCTCACACCTGCGCGTACTGCGCGAGCTCGGGGTGTTCGCGCAGCAGCTCCTCGCGGAGTCGCTTGTTCTCCTCGGTGTCAGCGATCCGCTTACGTTCGCGTTCGGCTGTTGCCCGGGCCTCGGCTGCCCGCTCCTCACGCTCGTCGTACTCGGCGTACGCGTCTTCCAGCATCCCGTTCCAAGCGAGGACATCGGCGAAGCGCTGCCGCTCGGCCTCCTGGGCGGCGAGCTCGGCGGCGAGCTTCTTCGTTGCGGCGGCCATCTCCTCCCGGCAGGTGTCGCAGATGCCGTCCGCCGGGCGTTCACCCTTGCCCGGCTTCCTGCACTGCTCGTTCTCGCACGTCCACCACACCGTGGCTGGCCCCTGCTGCCCGCGCTGACCGGGCACGTGGCCCGCCCGGTGATCGGCCTTGCGGTCCATGGCTCGCTGCTCACACTTCGGGCAGGCGTTGCCGGTGTGGATGATGACCCGGTCCTCACACATCGGGTCCGGGCAGTCGGTCGACGGGCGGACCAGGCCGACCGCGACGCCAACCGGGGAAGCGATGCCCTTGCCGCCAGGCAGCAGGTCCTTCATGTAACCGTGAGCGAACCAGCGCCGCTGTACTCGCGCGGCGAGCTGGTCGGGCGTACGCCCACCGTCGAGCGCATCGAGGATCGCGTCCCGGATCGCGTTCGGACGGTACTTCGGCAGCAGTTGGACGAGCTCGGCGGGCCAGGCCGCCTCCACCGTCGCCACGGCGGCCGCCTGCTCCTTGGTCATCCGGACCTGGCCGGTCTTACCCGGCTTCTTCGCAGGCGACTTCCCCGACGCCTTTTTCGCCGCCTTCGGAGCGACGGGGGCTTCCGGCGCCGTGTCCGGGAGGATGGCGCCGGTGCCCCCGGGAGCCACCGGCGCGGCAGGGTCGTCTCCGGGGGCCAGGGTCTCGTTCGGGATGCCCAAAGCCTCGGCCGCCGCGGTGCCCGGCCGGAACGAGCCTTCGATGGGTGGCTCTGCCCAGGCCTCGGCGCGCTTCTGCTTCGGCGTCGTGATCGTGGGGAAGGGCACGCCGGTGCCGCCGTACCTGTCCCACGGGCCGTGCAGGAAGTACCGGCTGGACGCCGTCGAGCCGTCCGGCCGGGTGCGCTCCTTGTCGGAGATCAGCTTCAGCTCCCGCAGGTGCGCGAGCGCCCGCTGGATAACCCGCTCGGACTTCTCCGCCTCGGCTGCCAGGAGCGGCACCGACGGGAAGCAGGAGAACCGTTCGTCCGCGCGGTCCGCCAGGCGGCTGAGCACGAACTTGGCGGTGATGTTGCCGACCTTGAGGGTGGCCGCGTACGTCTGCGCTTCGTTGCTCATCCCGCGACCCCCGCGACCGGGCCGGCGCCGGTGAGAGCAGCGACCTTGAGCAGGGGCATGTTCGTCATGACATCGGTGTATCCGTCAAAGCGGACACGCCCGTGAGTAACCTTCCGGTCATCCCTGAGCCCCAGCACCAGCACGATGGCCTTCTGCCCGACGGTGGCGACAGTCGCGTACACCGACTTGAAATTCGGGGAAAGGTCGCCACGGGCGGTGCATGTGCCGTCGTAGGCGGTGCGGACGTCGAACTCGATGTGGTCCAAACCGATCGACGCCCCGGCCGGGCGGAATGCGGAAGACGTCATCGCGCACCCTCGGCGAAGATCAGACGAGTGTGTACGAGGGCGGGTCGCCTGCAAGCTGGTGTGCAGCTGCGGCGAAGGACGGACAGGTCAGACACGGGAACGTTCTCCCCTGATGGGGAGCCGTGGACGGCAATGTGACCAGACAGGGCCCGAAGATGGTGGCCTCTGGATGGGAGGCCACCTATTCTGGGTATCGGTGACCACGCGGGCCTAGGCCCACGGGCATCACCCCCGGCGAGGTCACCTCACCGGACACGACTCGGAGCTGTGAGAGGCGGACGAGTCGAGCTGTATTGAGGCCGTCTCTGCGCCAACAGAGGCGGCCTTCAGCGTTTTTTAGGGTGCTGATGTTGATGCAACGACAGCAGGGTGTTGCTGCGCGAGCCCGTGAAGTAGACGGCTGTATGCGGCCCGCCGCTCACCGTTCCTCGGTTCAGCTTCGCCAGCTTCCCACCGCAACACTTGGAGCGGACGGACCCCGATGGCGTTCGCTACCTGGCGCTGAGTCAGTCCTGCAGCACGTCGGAGCGGAGCCCGGAGGGCAGGGGGCAGTAGTGGCTTCTGCTCGCTGAGCAGCACGTCTACAGCAGACATGGGGTCGTGAGTGGCCGTCACCTGCACCTCCAACATCAAGAGAATCGAAAGATACCTTGAACGGCTTGTCCTGTCTCTTGATTGGTAGGTCCGGCGTGTCGCTGCTCAATCGCTTGACTCTGGGGCCGTGTAGTAGTCCGACGTGGCGGAGGTGACCGGCCAAGTCGCCGATGCCCCACGGTTCAACGGGTACCCGGCCGAGAACAGGGCAGCGTTCATACGAATGTCCTGCACTTCGGCGACGCGAGATGGTTCGTCCTCGGTGGCGCCGGGGAGTTCGGTCACGCGGAGCAGGCGGAGCAGCGGAATGCCCTTGGAGGGCATGTTGAGAGCCTCGGCTTCCTCTGGTGACGGCATCCGGGCGGATGCCTCCTCGCGCCAGATGAGCCCGCGGCCTGCCCACTCCTCGATCCGGTCGTACATCCCGCCAGCCCCGGTGTTGCTGGTGACGACTGGCACCTCTTCGGCGACCCAGGCCGCGATCCAGCTGTCGGCCAGTTGCCGGTGGGAGTCGTTCGCCGGGTCGCCGACGAGGCGCTTCCGTACGGTCAACACCTCCCCCACCCCGCAGCCGAGGATGTCGGCGACGTCGGCGGGGACGGGTGCCTCGGTCACTCGGGTCACCTCGCCATCCGGGTGCGGCAGCGCCCGCCAGTGTTGGACTTCGCGCCCGGAGTAGTAGCCGAGTTCATCGCGCTCGATCTGCCTGTGCCGCACGGTGAGCCGGACGCGGTCCGGGTGCTCGCGCACGAACGTGCCCGCCCGCCGGCGGCTGTAGATCAGCCCCTCCTGAGTGAGGACCGCGAACGCCTTCCGCACCGTGATGTCGCTGACCCCGTGGGTCGCGGCGATGTCCCGCATCATCGGCAGCTGCGAGCCCGGCGGGTACTCCCCCGAATTGATGCGTTCCCGCAGGTCACGTGCGATCTCTTCGTACTGTGCGGCCATCGTTCCGTCCTCCCATATCGACTCCCCAGGCAATAACGTATACGCCAACCTTGCCTTTCGCTACTTCTAGCGTATACGTTATCTCTCGGCAGCCAGGACGGGCCATGGGTTGGAGCCCATGGACCGTCCTGTGCCCCGGAGTTGGAGCTCCGGAGCGCGCCGGGGTTGGGGACGTTGGAGCGCCCTCGACCACGTGCCTGGTGTTGGAGCACCAGGCGGCTGCCGACCTGCCCAATGCCTAGGAGGTCGACGTGCTGATGGTGTCAGGGACGCGGTGGAGGGCCTTACGGCGCCGCCCTCACCGTGTTGTTCCCGAGGGGTGCCGGACCCGAACGGTGCTGCCCGGACCGGTGGGCCACGAGCCCGCCGGTCAGGCGGCCCCGCTCCGGGCGCCGGTCCTCGGAGGCGACGAGCTGCGGGCCCGCGCCTGCCTCCTCGGTCTGGGGGTGGAGCTGTGACCGCAGTTGAGACGCTCCTCCGCCGGTACGACGAGGCGCTGGAGGCCGTGACCGACGAGGACATGGTGGCCTGGTGCGCGACCAGCGACCCGGTCGCCTTCCACCCCGACCACGTCTCGGGCCTCAACGTCGCTCCCTACCGCGAGGAGCGGCTGGCCCTGCGGGTCTGCGCCGGATGCCCGCTGACCGGCCCGTGCCTGATCCAGGAGTTCCGCGAGGTTCAGTCGGCCGACGACATCAAGGGCGTACGTGGCGGACTCCGCCAGTCTGAGCGCCGCGCCCTCTACGGTGCCCTGGCCGAGCGGGGGCAGCAGTGAGCGCGATGACCCCGTGGTGGTCCACGAACAAGCCCACCAACCTGGCCACCCCGACCGTGCCGGAGCCGAGGGACCCCGACGACGACGGGGGCGACTGGCTCGACCGGCTGTGGGCCGACGAGGACCTCGCCCCGGCCGCCCCCGCGCCGGAGGCCGAACAGCCCGAGTCCGGCGACAACCCCGAGTTGTCGAAGGACGACGACGACCCGCAGCCCGACGCGAAGCCCTGGTTCACGCCGCAGCCCGGGTACTGGCCGAGCCTCCCCGAGATGCCGAAGCCGTCGCTCAGCGACGGCGCGAAGCGATTCCTGTTCAACGTCGGCGCCGGAGTCGCCGGATGGGCCTTCGGCCTGACCCCGACCCTCGGCGGCTGGATCGCCGACTGCGGCCGGGACTACTCGATCAGTGCCGCCCTCGTCCTCGGCGGAGGCATCTGCTTCGGCATCGCCGCCTTCTGGGACCGCCGCACCCGCCACTGGTACTGGCCGCTCGCCTGGATCGCCCGGATCCCGCTCGTGTCCGCAGTCGCCGCCCTCGCTCTCTACGCCCCCGCATCCCAGATCTGACCAAGGAGGATCGATGTACGAGCACGTCCAGTACGTCCAGATGGCCGCCGACACGTTCTCCGTGGGCGGCAGGCTCCTCGGCTCCGTCGGCGCCGGTGCCATCGCAACGGCCTTGTCCGTCGCGATGTTCGCCGGGATCAAGGAGCCCAAGGCCGCCGAGGGCAAGAAGGCCGGCAAGCAGCGCCGCAAGCTCAACTCGACCGAGGGCAGCGCCATGGGCCTGATCGCCGGGACGTTCTACATCGTCGCCGGGTCCATCTGGACCGTGGGCAAGGAGATCAGCAACGGGTTCGCCTCGATCTTCACCGGCGGAGCGTTCGGCAACGCGGGCCTCGGCGGAGTCGCCCTGATCATCTCCGCGTACCTCTACTACCGGATGCCGCGCCCCGGCTGGGCCGCGTTCCTCGGCGTCCTCATGGCGGGCATCTGCTCGGCGGCCGGTGGCATCTGGGGCCTGCCCGAGTTCCTGCTGCTCCTCCTCGCCGGAAAGCTGAACCTCCTGTGAGCGCGGCCGAGCTCCCCGCCGAGGCCGCGCCCGAAGAGGACCGGGACCGCCCGCACGTCGAAGTCGTCGCCGAGCCCGGCCGGATGGCCGCCCTCCTCGCTGACCTGCGCCCCTACCTCTCTACCCGCGACCAGCTCCGCACCCCGTTCGCCGGGGTAGGGGCGGGCACCCGGGTCCTGGTCCGGCAGGGCTGCACCTGGATCGCCCAGGACGGGTGGATCTGGGAGGGCTGGACGAAGGTCGGCGCCATCGCCGGTGGCGTGTACTTCGGCCTCCCCGCCGTCTGGACCGTCGTTCAGAGCGTCACTGGCCCGTACGCCCCGTTCGTGCCGACCGTCGCCGCCGTCTGCGGCTGCGTCGCCGCGAAGCGGTTCGCACCGGCCGAAGCGGCGGAGAAGACGCCCAAGACGACCCTGGCCGCCAAGGCCGCCGCCGAGGAGCCGGACGAGGACGAGCCCGAGTACCTGGACGAGCAGCCTGACGAGCCCATCGAGTCCGACGAAGTCGTTGCGCTCATCCGGACCGTGGCCGCCCGCCAGCAGCACCAGGGCGCGCACCTGGACGACCTCCTCGCCGAACCCCTCTTTGAGGGCTGGGACAAGGCCGCGCTCAAGGCCGCTCTCACCGACGAGTGGGGGCTGCCCGTCGAGGGGTTCAAGCTCATCGTCCAGACCCCGTCGGGGAAGGCCCAGCGCAACCGGGACGGGGTGCGTCTGAGGCACCTCCCGCCAGCCCCCGCCCGGGGTGCCGGGGAGGGGCCTGTCCGGGGTCTCTCCCTGGTGCCCTCCCAGACCCTCGCCAGCACCTCGCCCGGGGGACCCGCCAGCACCCCGTCTGGGGCGCCCGCAGAGCCGGTAGTCGAGGCGGCAGTTGGGCCCTCCCCGACCACCCCCGCGGTCCCCTCCTAGGGACCAGGTAGGCCGGTAGTTTCCGCAGGTCAGCGCGGCGACTACCCGGCCGCCTACCCCCGCCTACCTACCCGTCCTACCGCCCAGGCCCGAGAGGGGAGAGGGTGACGGCTACAGGCCAACACCCCACCTCCGGAGGAGAACAGCGCGTGTACCGCTACCGGTGCAACCAGTGCCGCACCACCTCGCCCGCCGTCCGCACCAGGCCGGAGGCCGAGGCGGAGAGATACCGGCACCGGCGCCGCGCCCACGCTGGGCACATCCCGGACGGCGAGGAGATCCAGGCCCACATCCCGCCGCCCAGGCCGGGCCAGCCGACCAGGCCCATCCACTACGTCGCGTACGCCGCCCTCGCGGTGGTGCTCGCGCTGGTCGTCGGGTTCCGCCTCCTGGCGTGACCCGAGAAACGCCGAGGCGCCCCCCTCAACCGCCAAGAAGACAGGGGCGCCCCGGTTCCATCCCGATCACGAGACGGATCCACATCATGGCATTTCGTAAGACGATCTCCCAGGACGAGCTGAGCCAGAACCTGACTTCCGACCTGCAGCAGAGCGGCCCCACCTACCAGTCGAGCCGCGGGGGCTGGTTCCCCGAGACGGACAAGCCGGTCGCGGGCACAGGCCAGTCCCAGGACGGCGATCAGTGAGCCGCCACACCGCCCCGGTCTGCCACGGCCGGCGGATGAAGCAGGACCGGACCACCCGAGGCACCTACCGGTGCCTGGTGTGCGGAACCTGGACCGCCCGCCTGCTGGCCGCCGTTCTCCCCTCCGGCGGTGGCCGGTGAGCCAGGAATTGCAGGCGGCGGCCGCGCAGGCCACCGCGCAGGCCGAAGCCGCCCGCATCGCCGCCGAGGCGGCGGCCGAGGCCGCGCGCTCCGCCTCCGAGGCGGCCGCCGCCCTCGCGGCGAACATTGCCGCCCACCTCAACCGCTGACACCTGCACACCAGTCCCGGAAGGCACCCCGACAGCCATGGGGCATCGCCACCGGGCCCGGCACCGCACCAGCAAAGGAGAGAGATGACCATCACCATCGAGTCGGGCACCGTCCCGGCCCCGGCCGCCCCGGTGCCCGCTCCGGCCGCCGAACCCGCCGCGCCGGTCGTACCGGACCCCGCTCCGCTCACCGACGAGGCTGCTCCGCCCGCGCCAGAGACCGTTCCGGTTCCGCCCCGGGCCTGGTCCGCGACCGTCATGCGCGCACTGATCATTGCTGCCGGACTGTGTGCCGCCGTGGTCGCCGGCATCGGTTTCGTCGGCTCGTACACGGCGCTGCGGGACCTCGCGATGCGGCGCGGATTCGGCGACTTCTCCTACGTCTTCCCGGTCGGCATCGACGCCGGAATCGTCGCCATGTACGCCCTGGACCTCATCCTGGTGTGGCGGCGCATGCCCAAGCCGATGCTCCGGCTGATCGCCCACGCCCTTACCCTGGCAACCATCGTCTTCAACGCCTACTCGGGCCGGCCGCCGCTTGAGGACCCCCTCGGCGCGGCCATGCACGCGGTCATGCCTGTGCTATTCGTCGCGGTGGTCGAAGCCGTACGCCACCTCATCATCAAGACCAACCGGCTGACGCTGACGACCGAGTCGGGCCGTGTGCCGCTGCACCGCTGGGCGCTCGCCCCGGTCGCGACCTGGCAGTTGTGGCGCCGGATGAAGCTGTGGGAGATCACCTCCTACACGCAGATGGTGGCCATGGAGAAGGACCGCACCGTCTACCGCGCCTGGCTCCAGCACAAGCACGGACGCGGCTGGAAGAAGAAGGCCGGCGGCCCCGCGCTGCTGCCGTTCACGATGGCGCCCTACGGGCTGACCGTCGCCCAGTCTCTGGTCTTGCCCCAGGAGCAGAAGGAGGCCGAGGCCGAGCGTGTGGCCGCCGAACGCGAGCGGGCTGCGGCTGCCGCGGCCCGCGAGGAGCAGCGGGAGTTGGAGGCGGAAGAGCGAGCGGCGGTAGCCCGCGTCCGGCGCCTGGAGATCGCCGCCACGGTGACCACGGCGGAGCACCGGATCACGGCGGAGAGTACCGCTGCCTCGGCGGAGCAGCGCGCCGCCGCGGCAGCGGCGGAGGCCGACGCGCAGGCGGCAGAGGCGACGGCGGTGGCCAAGGCGGAGGCGGCGGAGCACACCGCGCGGCTGACGGCGGAAGCCACCCGCAGGCAGGCGGAGCGCGATGCGCGGTCGGCGGAGCGCACCGCCGAGCGGGAGGAGCTGGCGCAGCGCAGCGCCGCCGAGGCCGAAGCCGAGGCCCGCGAAGAGGCTGCCCGGCGGAGCGCGGCGGAGGACCGTCGCGTCACCGCGAAGGCGGCAGCGGAAGCCGAGGCCGCCGAGCGGAGGGCCGCCGAGGACCGGCGGAAGACCGCCGAGGCCGATCGCATCGCGAAGGAGGAGCGCCGCGCCGAGGCCGCCGCCGCCGAGGAGACCGCGGCATCGGAGCGCCGTGCTGCGGAGCACCGCGAGGCCGCGCAGCGCGCCGAGCTGGCCGCCCAGGAAGCGGAAGACCTGGCTCGCATGCCCGCCCGTGAGCGGGCGGAGCGGAAGGTTGCCCGGATGATCCTCGCCGCGTGGGCCGCGATGCCGGCCGATCAGCGGCCGGACCGGCCGGACAAGCACGCGGTGTCCCTGGAGGACGTGGGGACCGCTCTCAACGTCTCGCGGACCGTGGCGGGGGAGCGGCGGCAGGCCGCTGCGGACCTGATCGCAGCCGGATACAGCGGCTGACCAACCGAGAGGAGAAGACCGATGCCGACGTTCGGAAAGACCGGTGAGTGCACCGCCCCGGCGGTGTGGCTGATCGAGGACTACAGCGGAAAGGAGGATGAGGACATGAGCCTGGACCGCACCGTGTACGCCTGCGAGCAGCACCGCGAGACGGCCGAGAGGCTGTGGCTGCGGGGCCTGTCCCCGGACACGCACCGGGCCCGGGGACGGCTCAACTGGTGCGGACAGTTCACGGACTACGACCCGAGGGCCAGCGGGTGACCGGCCAGAACGACAAATAGCGGGGCCCGTGGCGCTGGAATCGCCACGGGCCCCGCCCGTTGTTCTACCGCACTGCCCCCGGAAGGGGCCAGGCATCACCATCGCCCCTCCGGCGATGGGGCAGCATGCCCGATCCCAGCCACTCCAAGCCTCTGGAGGGCCAGCCGCTTACGGGGCGGGGTCTTCCTCTTTGCCTCGTAAGGGAGTTGAAATCCGGCGGCAGAACGCGCCGCCCGCTGAGGAACGGAACGGCGCGCTCTCGATAGTCTTCCGTAGTAAATCCCCTCGGGCGGAAGGACAGTCATGGGCAAGCGGATCGCCTCCTACAGTGAGAAGGGAGGGGTGGGGAAGTCTGCGGCTGCCGCGGGCATGGTCGCCGCCGCCAGGAAGCGCCGCCTCGACGGCGCCGCCGGCAGCGTGTTCGCGGCCGATCTCGATCCGCGGGGGACCCTCACGGCGGAGCTCGGCATCAACATGCCGCCACCGTTCACCATGAACGACCTCCTGGCGATGGACCCGAAGGGCGAGCGAGGCCTCGCAGCTGAGGCACTGACCGATGCCTCCGACGACTGGTCCGGCGTCCGCGTCATCGCCGCCGAACGTGCCCTCGCCAACCGCGAGGCCGACCAATCCACCGGCTTCGAGTTCCGGCTGCGTCATGCACTCGACGGCATTCTGGGCGAAGATGACGACCTCATTTTTGACCTGCCTCCGCGGGCTGGCGGCAAGCTCGTCACCGCCGCACTCCTCGCCGCCACCCATGTCGTTATCCCCGCCACCCTCAATGAGGACGGTCGGATCGGCGCCGAGGAGGCAATGGAGACGATCGAGATCATCCGTGACAGCTACGGCCACGACATTCAGGTCGTCGCGATCGTCCCGTCCATCGTTCCGGGCGGGAGGACCACTCTCGCGGACGCCATAGGGAAGCACCTCGCCGCCACGTACGGCGACCTCTACCGAGACGACCTCGCCATCCCTCGGCACACCCTCCGCGAGCAGACCCGCTACGCCTGCGTCCCCGTGACCAGCCAGTCCGGCAAGGAAGCCGCCGCCCTCACCACCGCGTACGACAGAATCCTCACTGCAGCAGGAGCCACCAAGTGAGCAACAAGCTCGTCAAGGCCGGAGACGCCCGAGTAGAGGAGGAGCGGAAGAGTAAGCTCACCAAGGCTGCTGACGCGCACATCGACCCGGCGATCCCCGCCGAACGCCAGCTCGGCCCCGTCTCGGTGGCTAACCTTCCTGAGATCTCGAACGCGGACATGGCCGCCTTCGACCCAAGCGAGATCCAGGGGACTCCCGCCGAGAGGATCCAGCAGTTCGATGCTCTCCTCGAAAAGGAGGGGGCTCGTGCCGTCCGGTTCAAGGTCCGGTACGACATGGTCCTCGGGTTGATCCTCGCCGAGGTCAACAAGACCGAGATCTACACCGCGCAGCACAAGACTTTCGAGGAGTACGCCGACACCCGCGGCGTCTCCCGCCCACGTGCATACGCCCTCATGGAAGCGGCACCCGTCCTGCGCATTCTGTTGTCTTCGATCGAAGACATCCCGACGCTGAGGCCAGCGGTCACTCAGGCCCTCAGGCTGGTCGACGCCTTCAAGGAGGACCAAGAGACTGGAGTCCGCCTCGTCCTCGACCGAGCCGCGGAGATGATCCGGGAAGCAGCCGAGGGTGAAGCCAAGGAGAAGGCGCGTAAGGCGGTAGAGAAGGCGAAAGCCGCCGCTCATGCCGCTGCCGAAAAGGAGGCCGAGGAGAGGGGAGAGGAGTTCCCGCCCGCCCTGGAACCGGTCACCGAGGCGGACGTGGCCGCCGAACTCGACAAACGTGGGCCCTTCGGGGGCGGCCCCATCACAGCGGCGGTCATCGAGGCTGCCTCTGTCGAGCTCGGCTACACCAAGGCACCCGAGAAGGTAGAGCCGGGCAAAGCCCTTGCCGATGCTGCCAGTCTCCTGGGTGCCGCCTACAAGGCCGTTGCACCGCGAACCGTGGAGGCTTTGGCCAAGGAGGATCCGGAGAAGGCCCGAAAGCTCCTCGACGATACAGAAGCCGAGCTCCGGAAGATCGAGCGGCGCATCAATGAAGGCCGCAAGGCCCTCAACAAGACCGCGCCCGCATTCCCGGCTCCCCGCGCAGAGGATTCGCCCGAAGGCGACGCCACCGAAGCTGAAGTCGTCGAGGAGCAGGCCGGCGCACCTGCAAAGGCCTGAGTCTGTCCAGATTGAGGGCGGGGGTGGGGTCAGCCTCGGCGCGCTCCGAATTGGCCCGGAGGCCGCTTACGCGACTGCACCCCCTGGCCGGAAGCCGACTGGACACTCGACGCGGGCCCGGGCGGGGCGTCAGACTCAACACCGAGGAAGGGACTACCGAATGAGCGCACAGCCCGTGCTCCCGCACGAGCCCCCGTCGGCTCCAGCCCCGGCGGCCGCTGCGAAACTCCGCAGCCGTATCGCCGCGCACAAAGCTGCCGATCGCTGGCTCCCCGCCTTCGACCGGGACTGGGGCGCCGCGTTGGAGGAGTCCCGGCAGACCTTCGACCTCACCGCGCTGCACGATGTCGTCCGCGAATGGCAGGGCCGACTCGACACTGCGCCCGCCGTCGCCGCATTCATCGCCTCGGGGTTCGAGGACACCGACAGCGTCGCCCTGGAGGACGTCATCGGGGCGCGCCGGTGAGCGATGCCTGGCCCGCCCGGCTGGCACTGCAGGCGTCCGCCTACCTCGCCGAGCTCGACCCGACCGTCCAGGAGATGGTCCGCGATGTGCTCGACATTGCCTCCCGCTCCCCGTGGTCCTGGCCCCAGTGGGACCGCACCGACCCAGAGGGCGAGGACGTACGGCGCGCTTCGATCGGTCCGCTCACCGTCGTCTACTGGGTCAACCGCAGCCTCGGTCACCTCCGCGTCCTGTCCATCGTTTGGGCCGGCTGACAACGCACACAGAGCAGCCCGAAGCCCCCTCGCCCAATGGCGAATTCCAGGGGGCTTCGTCGTGTCCGAGATTCCGTACCCCAGGTCGGCCGGGGTCTCAGGTCAGCGACACTCCTCGGCCGGCGAAGAACTCGGCGAACTCGGCCACGGGCAGGTTCGCGGTGCGGGCCTGCCCGGTGTGGCCGGACGGGTTGCGGAAGTGGACCGTGTCGCCTTGGCGGCCGGTGACGAGCACGAGGTGGCCGCCCTTGCCGGGGGCGGGGTTCTCGGGGCGGCGGATCTCCTTGTGGACGGAGGCCATCACCAGCCGGTCGGAGTCGAGCAGGGCGAGGAGGTCGGGCACCGTCAGGTGTGGGTGCACCTCGGCGTGAAGGCGGTGGACGTCTTGCACGTACTGGGCGAACGGGGCGTAGATCAGGCCGTGGATCGCTCCGGTGTCGGCGTCCTCGGTGTAGGCCCCGTACTTTCGGGCGCCGTCGAGGAGCTCGAAGAGGGTGGGCGCGTTGCCGTTGCGGGCGAGGAGCGCCATGCGCAGGCAGGCGATGCCGCACATGTGGCCGCACCACCTGCGGTAGGTGTCGAGGTCGGGGGCGCCGGTCTCGGCCCAGCGGGGGTCGGTTCCGTGGTCGCGGCCCTCGTAGACGAATGCGGCGATCAGGTCCGGGCTGGCGTACTGCGTGACGGTGGGGAACTGCGGGTCAGACACGTGCGGGTTCCTTCCGGTGGGCGGGCTGGCTGATCAGCCGGTGGAAGGTGGGCAGGTCCACACCGCCGCCGGAGATCACCACCCCGATCGTCCCCGACTCGTGGGGGGCGCGGCCGCTGAGGACGGCGGCCAGGGCGCAGGCGCCGCTCGCTTCGACTACGACCTTGAGGTGCCGGAACGCGAACGCCATGGCGGCGGTGATGTCCTGGTCCGTCACGGTGACGATGCCGTCGAGGAGCTTGGAGTTCACGGCCCATGTCAGCGGGGAGGGGCTGGTGTGGCCGAGGCCGTCGGCGATGGTGGCCGGAATCTCGGGCAGGGCGATGCGCTGGCCGCAGCGCATCGACAGCAGGGTGTCGGCGCCTTCCTCCGGTTCGACGCCGATGACCTTGATGCCGGGGTGGAGGTGCTTGGCGATGGTGGCGGACCCGGCGGCGAGGCCGCCGCCGCCGACGGGGACGACGAGGGTCTCGATCTCGGGGTGTTCGGTGAGGAGTTCCAGGGCGACGGTCCCGGCCCCGGCCATGATGTGGCGGGAGTTAGCCGAGGGGACGACGGCCAGGCCGTCACGGGCGGCGATGTCGGCCACGAGGGCGTCGCGGTCCTCGGAGTCGCGGCGGTAGGTGACGACCCGACCGCCGAGCGCGCGGACGCCTGCGACCTTCGGGGTCGGGGCGTCGGCGGGAATGACGACCGTGGCCGGCACTTCGAGGAGTCGCCCGGTCAGGGCGAGGGCCTGGGCGTGGTTCCCGGAGGATGCCCCGATCAGGCCGCGGGCGCGCTCCTTCGCGGGGAGGGATGAGGCGTGGTGGTAGGCGCCGCGGAACTTGAAGGAGCCGGTGCGCTGGAGGCTCTCGGCCTTGCACACGACCGGCCAGCCGGCTGCCTGGTCGAGGGAGAGCGCGGAGAGGGCCGGGGTGCGGGCGGCGACCGGTTCGAGGTTGGCGGCGGCGTCCTGGACGTCGCGGGCGGTCAGCTCGGTCACGGCCGGTACCCCCTGGTGGTGTTGGCGGTGGCGAGGATCATGCGGATGAGCTGGTCGTAGTCGATGCCGGCGGCAGCGGCCATGGTGGCGAGGTTCCCGGTGTGGGACAGGCCGGGGAGGGTGTTGATCTCCAGCCAGAGCGGGCGTCCGTCGGGGGTGACGATGAAGTCGGAGCGGGAGTAGCCGGTGCAGCCCAGGGCGTCGTGCGCGGTGAGCGCAGCGGTGGTGATCGTGTCGAGGGTGGGGCTGGGGAGGTTGGCGGGGCACTGGTACTGGTACTTGGTCTTGTCGCGCTTGGTGTCGTAGTCGTAGAACTCGGCGTCGGTGGGGATGGTCGCCAGCGGTGGCAGTGCCATGGGCGAGCCGTCGACCTCCAGGACTCCGCAGCTCACCGGGATGCCGGTGGTGAACGGCTCGGCGAACCAGCCCTCGGCCGGGTCGATCGTGCGCAGGGCGGCGGCGAGCTGGGCGGTGTCGTGGCAGACCGTCATACCGATCGAGCCGCCTTCGGACAGGGGCTTGAGGATCAGCGGGAACGCGATCGTCCTGGTGATCGCCCGCGTGATCACGTCGCGGTCGCGGGCCGGGATGGTGGCGGTGGCCAGGACCGCCACCCCGGCGGCGGCCACGACGGTCTTGGCGCGGGCCTTGTGCATGCCGACGGCGGAGGCCGTCACGCCCGATCCGGTGTAGGGGATGTCCAGCAACTCCAGTAAGCCCTGGAGCTTGCCGTCCTCGGCGTACTGCCCGGCGATGGCCAGGAACGCCACGTCGGCGCCGCGGACTTCGTCGGCGAAGCCCTTATCCGCGGCGTCGAGGAACATCGTGGTGTAACCCTGCCGGTCGAGGGACTCCAGTGCGGCGCGGCCGGACATCAGCGACCGTTCCCGCTCGGTGGACCTGCCGCCGGAGACGACGGCGATTCGGCCGGACTCGAAGGACTGCATCGTCATCAGGTAGTGCTCCTGTTTCCTGGATGGGCCGGGCCGGTCTCGTCGGTGCCGGCATGCTGAGGCGTTACGGTCGAAAGGACTGAACCGGGCGGCTCTCGGCCGCGCCGGGCAAGCCCTGCCGATTCGGAGTGCGTCACGTGATCCCCCTTTCGCTTGAAGCCGTCGCGGCCGCCGTCGGCGGCCGTCTGTGCGACGTGCCGGACCCGTCCGTGCTGGTGACCGCGCCTGCGGTCGTCGACTCGCGCGCGGTCGAGCGCGGTGGCCTGTTCGCTGCGCTGGCCGGTGAGCACGCCGACGGGCATGCCTTCGCGGCGGACGCAGTTAAAGCGGGGGCGGTGGCGGTCCTCGCCGCCCGTCCCGTCGGCGTCCCGGCCGTGGTTGTCGATGACGTGCTGGACGCGCTCGCGGCGCTGGCCCGCACGCTGCTGGCCGAGGTGCCGGAGGCCATGGTGATCGGGCTGACCGGCTCGGCGGGCAAGACCAGCACGAAGGATCTGATCGCGCAGGTACTCCCCGAACTCGGGCCGACGATTGCCACGGTGAAGTCGTTCAACGGCGAGATCGGCATGCCGCTGGCCGTGACGCACCTGGACCGGGGCGTGCGGTACATCGTGCTGGAGATGGGCGCCCGCGGTATCGGCCACATCGCCCACCTGACACGCATCGCCCCGCCGACGGTCGGCCTGGTCCTCAACGTGGGGACCGCCCACGTCGGCGAGTTCGGCGGCCGTGAGCAGATCGCCCAGGCCAAGGGTGAGCTCGTCGAGGCCCTCCCCGTGAAGGGCCTGGCCATCCTCAACGCCGACGATCCTCTGGTCGCCGCCATGGCTCCCCGGACCCGCGCCCAGGTCCTGACGTTCGGCATCGGGCAGGACGCCGACGTACGGGCGGTGGACGTAGTGCTCGACTCGGCGGGCCGGGCCTCGTTCACCCTCGTCGCCGCCGGCAGCAAGGCGCGGGTCGAGCTGTCCCTCCACGGCATGCACCACGTGTCGAACGCACTGGCCGCGGCCGCCGTCGCGATCGGCCTGGGCGCCGAGGTGGAGAAGACGGCCGCGTCCCTGTCCCGCGCGGTCCTGGTGGCGTCCGGACGTATGGAGGTCACCGACCGGCCTGATGGGGTGCGGGTCATCAACGACGCGTTCAACGCGAACCCCGATTCGATGAAGGCAGCGCTCACGGCTCTTGAGGCCATGACCGGCGGACGGCGGACGGTCGCGGTCCTGGGGGAGATGAAGGAGCTCGGCGCCGACGGCGGCGACGGGCACCGACAGGTCGGCCGTCTCGTCGCCGCCGCCGGCGTGAACATGCTGATCGCGGTCGGCGGCGAGGACGCACAGGCGATGGCGGATGCCGCCCAGGAGGACAACCCGCGCCTTCAGGTGGTCAGCGCCCGCGACCGGGACCACGCCCTGACGCTGGCCCGCGACCTGATCGAGCCGGGCGACATCGTCCTGGTGAAGGGCTCCCACAGTGTCGGGCTGGAACACACGGCAATGTGCCTGGCCCAGCCCGGCACCGTGGCGGGCGACCGCTAGACGAGGGCCACGGACCGGGCTGCGGACGCCAGGATCAGCGCACCCAGCCCGGCCACCTCGCCGACGCCCATCGTCAACACCACGTCACCGGGGCCCGCGAGAGCGGCGACCGCGACGGCAGCCTGCGCCAGGCCGCCGCCCTCGTGGACCCTGACCCCGGCGGCAACGGCAGCGCGCTCGATGCCGTCCCCGGACACCACTGCGGCGGCCGGCGTCGACACTGCGTCGCGCACGGGCAGGAGCACCACCTCGTCCGCGGCGGCGAGCGCCACGCCCATCCGCGAGCCGAGGACCCTGACCCGCGTCGCCCCGCACGGCTCGAACGCGACGATCACCCGCCCGCCAGCCAGCTCCCGCGCGGCGGCGATGTCCGCGGCGATCGCAGTGGGGTGGTGGGCGAAGGAGTCCACCACCCGCACCCCCTCCACCTCACCGAAGAACTGCATCCGGCGCCGCACCCCGGCGAAGCCGGACAGGCCAGCCGCCAGCGGCTCAGGCTCCTCGCCGAGGACCCGGCCCGCCGCGTACGCCGCGAGAGACGCCAGCACCGCCGGACGGCCCGGGGTACGCACCGTCCACGACACCCGCACCCCGCCGGGGTCGAGCACGGTCACCGTGCTGCCCCCGGTCGTCGGCACGACGGACAGCAGCCTGACGTCGGCGCCGGCACTCTCGCCGAACGTCACCACCTCCGTGCCACCGTTGCCGCGGACCCGGTGGGATACCTTGCGGGCCCCGGCGTCGTCCGCGGACACCACCAGCGTCCCGGCCCCCATCGCAAAATCCGTCAGCGTCCCGACCACATCGCCGGTACCGGAAAACACCTCGGGGTGGTCATCGTCGGCGTTCAGCACGATGGCGACGTCCGGCCGGTACCAGGCCACGCTGCGGTCGGACTCGTCGCCCTCGGCGATCAGCAGGCCCGACCCGGCGTGCCCGTTGACGGAGCCGACCGGTGCGGCACCGGCCGCCCACGACGGGCGCAGGTGTCCCAAGGCGGCGGCCAGCATTGCCGTGGCCGTCGACTTCCCGTGCGTCCCGGCCACGACCACCGACCGGTCCGCCTCGGCCACGAGCTGCGCCAAGACGTGGGAGCGGTGGGCCACCGGAACGCCCGCGGCGCGGGCCGCGATGATTTCCGGGTTGGCAGCGTCGATGACGCTGGACCACACGACCACCGATGCGCCCGCGGTGTTCGTAGCGTCGTGCCCAGTCCGAACCTGGCAGCCCGCCGCCTCCAGACCGGCCGCCGCCTGACCCGTCTTCATGTCCGAGCCGGACACCTGCGCGCCGCGACCGGCGAGCAGGCGGGCCAGCGCGGACATGCCCGCCCCGCAGATCCCCACGAAGTGAGGGCGGCTCAGGTCCAGCGGACCGGCCGGCGGCGGGATCTCCACATACCTTGTTTCAACCACAGCAGTCTCCTCGTGTTGAGGTGGTGCCTGACGTAACCCTCCTCCCGGGCGGGAAGAGGGGGGTTGCAGGGAGCTGGGCCCAGACGGGTCCCCTCCCATCCCCGCAGATGGCCTTGGTGGCGGCCCGAAACGGGGCAGCCGCAAGCCAGGGGCGGGGAAGTCCGGAGAACGGAGCGGCAGGTCACGCGTCGCCCGGTCGCCTGCGGCTCGGCAGCCAGCCATGCGGAGCGTGGGGTGGGAACAGCGGGACCGGGACGTCTAGAGCGTGGTGCGGTCGGAGCACCGGCACGCCCTGCCGGGCGCGTCCTGGTGGGGGGTGAGTGTCGGGCAGCGCGGCGGCCGGTCGGGAAGGGGGCGGCTCGGCGGGCATGGCCCGGCATCAAATCAGGTGGTCACCTTCCGGATGTCCCTTATGAGCGCCTGCTGTTCACGGCCGGATGCGAGGCGCACCCACACGTAGGCTTGCGCGGCGTCGATTCCGTCCCACCCGGAACCCACCTGGACGATGTGGCCGGTGATTTCCTCCGGCTGCTCGCTGGCTCGGTCCTCGGGCTGGACGTAGGAGGTGCCGGTGACCAGATCGCCGACGGCGTACGGGGCTCGGCGGGTGCGGGGCGGGGTCATGGTGGTCACTGCTCCCCCTCGGCGCCGTCGTCGGCCCGGTCGTGGGTGATCTCATCCGGGTCCTCCCACCGCGCGATGAACGCCACGAGGCCGTGCTCGGCGCGGGCGAGGGTGCAGGCGGAGAGCGTGGCGCCGGAGGCGCGCAGGCGGACCCCGGGAGCGGGTGTGGGGTCATTGCTGCGGGAGTCCATGGCGCTCCTCCGGCTCGTGGGCGGGCGAGGGTGCGGTCCGGGAAGTAAGCCGGGGCCGCACCCCCTTCGGGGGTGTGCAGTGGGTAGTCAACTCGTCACGGCCGGACCGGTCGCCGGTGTAGCCGGACTTTCCGCCGGACTTTCGCAACACCGTCCCCCTGAAAGTCCGGGCACCGGGGCTCTACCGTGCGAGGAAAGGTCACACCACCGCAGCACGAGGGGGCGCGATGCCCGAACGCCCAGAGCCAGCAACACCGTTCGCCGACCTGGTCGACGGGTTTGGGTGGCGCTCGCCCGCGGAGTTCATCCGCGTGTACGCGGCGGTGGCCGTCCGGATCGGGGAGCGCGAGGACGTCACGGACCGGCAGGTGAGGCGGTGGCGGGCGCCGTACCCGCCGTGCCCGCATCCCGGCCGTCAACGCGTCTTAGAGGCGATGCTCGGGGTGCCTTTGGAACAGTGTGGTTTCCGGGTGCCGCCGCACCGCCGCAACCCCGTCACGGCCCCCGTGCCGGTGCTCGACCCCATCCCCGAACTACGCGAAAGGGCCGATCCTGTGGAGCGCCGAAACCTCCTCGCCGCTGCGGGCGGCGCCGCCCTCGGCATCGCCGGGATAGGAGCGGCAGTGCCGGCCGCCGCGTTCGACGGGCTCCGCGTCGGCACCGACACCGTCACCGACCTACGGTCCGGCCTCGCCTCGCTCTACGGCCTTGACGACCGGTTCGGCGGGGCAACCGTCGGCCCCCTCGCCGCCGCCCACCTCTCCCGCGTACAGCGGCTCATCGACACCGGCAGCTACCCCGAGACCATCGGCCGACAGCTCCGGCTCATCAGCGGGGAGACCGCCGAACACGTGGGCTGGCTGGCGTTCGATGCGGGCGACCACACCCGCGCCCGCCGGTACTGGACGCAAGCCAGGGACACCGCGACAGAACTGCGCGACGACAGCCTCGCCGTCCTGGTCCTCGCCTCCCTGTCGCTCCTGGAGCTGCGCGAGGAGCGGCCTCACGACGGGCTCGACCACGCCCGGCGGGCCGCCGCCCTCGCAGCGCCATGGGCGCCTCCGTCGCTCATGTCCATCCTCGCCACCCGCGAGGCACGGGCCCTCGCCATGCTCGGCGACTCCGCGTCCGCGCGCACCACGCTGGCGAGCGCGGCCCGCCTGTACGAGAAGGACCGCGGTAGCCGCCCGGCCCCGGACTGGACGCTATTTCACGGCCCGGCTGAGCTTGCTGCCGCGCAAGCCGAGCTGTTCACCGCCGCCGGCCACTACAAAGCCGCGGTGACCTGGCTGCGCCGGTCCCTGGAGCGCCAAGAGGTCACCTATGCCCGCAACGAGGCGTTGCACCGTGGCCGTCTCGCCGGCGCGCTCGCCCGCTCCGGCGAGGCTGACGAGGCAGCGCACCACATCGAGCAGGGCGAAGCACTGCTCACCGAAGTGTCGTCCGGCCGGGCACGGGAAGGACTGGCTGTCGCCCGCCGCGAGCTCGACCGCATCCGCCCCACCCGATGAGGAGACCCGTGGACTACACCCTGATCACCGACCCCGCCGAAGCCGGGCAGGCTCTGGACGACATCGCCCCCGTGTACGAGTCCGTCTTCGCGGAGCCCCCCTACCACGAGGGACCTCGTGACCTCGCGCTGTTCCTGGAGACCTACCAGCGCGAACACAAGACACCCGGCTTCCGGCTGGTCCTCGCCCACGCCGCCGACGGCGAGCTGGTTGGCTTCGCGTACGGGCTACCCCTCTCGTCCACCACCGAATGGTGGGGCGGCTTCCTGGACACGACACCCACACAGGAGTTCACCCGCGAGGACGGTCAGCGCACGTTCGTCGTGAAGGAACTCGCCGTCCTCGCCGACCAGCGCGGGCATGGCGTCGGCCGGAAGCTGCACGCCGATCTGCTCAACGGGATCACCGCCGAGCGGGCCACGCTCACCGTCCGCCCCGAGGCCCCGGCCGCGGCCTGGTACGAACGGCTCGGGTACGGGCTCGTAGGACACACCCAGCCATGGGAAGGCGCACCGGTCTACCGGACCTTGGCCAGGCCGCTGCGGGCCTGAGACCGTTCCGCGACGCCTCGCCCGCAGGGCGCTGGCACACCTTGCGGCAGGGAAGCGGACCTTGGAGGCACTCCAACGATGCCGCCTAGCGCCAGGCACTCGAAGACCTCGCCGCCGCAGAGATGGTCACCCGAAGCGACATCATCGACCGCTTTCACGACAACGTGCGGATGCTCCCCGAGCCACCAGTACCCACTGACATCCACCCTGCGCACGACATCGACAGGTGTCGGGTGCAGAGTAGATGTCAGTGAGGCGCAGAGTTGTGTCAGTGCTCACCGCCACGGGGTCGCAGGTGGTACTTCACGCGGTCCCATCGGCTGGGCATAGGCGACATCAGAACTTGGTCGGTCCGGCGTATCCCGCCCGCCAGGCGACGTTCGAAGTGCCGCGCGACCACGCTGTCTGCCGGAGTCCGGATCAACCGGTGGCTGTCAAAGACCTTGACCCAGTTCTGGCCGTCCGCGTCCTGGAAGCGCGCAGCCAGGGCACCTGAGCCTGCACCGTTATGCGTGTACTCCCTGGATTGGCCAGGCAAGAGCGGCCCTTCCGGGCCATCTCCGGCCTGCTGGTCAGCGCGCCACTGATCAGCGTTGAACATGCCGATGGAAAGAAAGGGACGGTCTGACACGTTGGTCACTCGGACGACGTGCAGGTCACCCGCGTAGGGCGTGTTCATGTTGAAGACGAGCTTGCGTGCTTCGTCTGTCTCCTCCTTACGGCGGTCACGCAGCAGGATGTAGAAGCCGAGCAACAGCGAGCCGCTGGTCAAGATGGCGCTCGCCCATGCGGGGACAGTCCCCCAATCCAGCCCTGTCATGGTTCGGTCTTGCGTCCATTGGCACCAGCCGAAACCGGACCTGAGATAGATCTGAGGATCATGCTGCCAATCGACTGGTCCCCCTGACTGTCATCTCGCGTCGGCCAGGGTCGGACGTCGTGGCGGCGGCTTCGTCGTACGCGGCCAGGGTGCTGTACAGGGTGGAGCGGCCGACGCCCGCGGTGGCGATACGCGGCCCCATCCAGCCCTCCCCCATCCAGCCCGCCGAGGCCGAGGTCCTCCTCCACGTCTGGCTCGATGGCGGAATCGACACCAACGACGCCGCTCAGCGCCAAGCCCTCGAAGACCTCGCCGCCGCCGAGATGGTCACCCGCGGCGACATCATCGACCGCTTCCACGACAACGTGCTCTACAGCCTGCGAATGCTCCCCGAGCCGCCAGCACCTACCGACACGGACTCTGCGCCGCCACTGTCGTAACCCTGCGCATCCCACTTGTCGTCTGCCACGACAACGTCAGTCGTCCTGCCACGGAAGTGTCAGTAGCCCGCCGGGCGGTGACGCGCAGGATCGAGATGGCCATGTCGTTCGAGCGTCTACATGGTGGACGGTGTTGGCGGAGTCGTACTTCGGCAGCACTTCCCGCACCCGGTACGGCCTCGTCTGATGCTGGTCAGGGTCACCGTGGCTTCCGTCCCGCAGACGCAGCGGCACCGCCACCCGTCGGTGGTCTTCCCCGGGTAACGCTCCAAGGGTTCGAACTCGGCCGCGCGCGCCTCGGCAGCGGCTTTCGCCGGCTCGGTTCGGCCGGCGGCCCGGGGGCACTTCTTGCAGCTGGTCGTTCCCGACCGGACGTAGGACAGGCGCATCGCGACCTCGTTCCCGCAGGAACACCGGCAGCGCCACCGATCCGTGGTCCGCCCGGAGTAGACCTCCAGCGGCTCAAATCCGGCCGCACGCATCTCAGCGGAGGCACGTTCGTCGTTTGCCGAGTTGAAGGCACAGAACCGGCAGCCGCTCGAACCACTGTTGACGTTGGAGTACGTGGGGATGGTTTCGCGGCCGCACGTGGTGCAGCGGCACCGCCATGGTGCTCCGCTGCCGGGGTAGGGTTCCAGCGGTTCGAGTCCTGCCGCGCGCATTACCTCGACGGCCTTGGGCGCGTTCGCCGCGGCGCGTTTCGCCTGGGTTTCTCTCGCCCGGCAGACCCGACAGCGCTGTCCCGCGTTGCGGACGGCGTTGAAAGTCGGGCGCCCCTCGTGCCCGCAGGTCGTGCACCGCGAGGGCCAGGTCGCGTTCGTACGGCCGGGATACGGCACGAGCGGCTCGTACCCACAGGCCTTCATCTCGGCCACCGCGGCGTCCGCGTCGAACAGGAACGCGGCACGGGGCCGGCCGCCGACTCGGGGGACGTATGGCTCCTGCGCGTTCCGGGTCTCCTCCTCGACCATCGCCCACACCTCGACTGCGGTGACGCGATCGGCAGAGCAGGTCTCACTCCAGCCGTTCGGCATGACGTCCTTGGTGAGGAAGGGGGTGAGCCCGGCTTCGCGCAGGCGGCCCAGCACGGCCTGCTCGACATCGAAAGCGGCGGCGCCGGTCGTGTACTCGCGGGCTTCATAGAGCTGCCACCCCTGGCGTTGGTGCTGGATCAGACGGGAGTTGTAACCGGTGCAGGCACCGATGCCGATCTTGATCGCGTTCCAGGGATGGTGGGTGATCACGTACACCTTCGACGGGGCGGCCAGGTCGATGCCGTGGGTGGCGCACATCCGGCACCCCTTGCCGGTGCGGACACCGGTCAGCCGGAGGTGCACGTCGTGGCCGTTGGGGCAGCGGCACAGCCAGCGCTTGTCACTTCCGGGGTACGGCTCCAGTGGCTCGAAGCCGTGCGAGCGCATCTCGGTGGCGCAGTCCTGGGGGTCCAGCGGTGCGCTTCTCGCGCAGTGCCCGCAGCCGTACCTGCGGCCCTTGACGCCGGAGTACATGGGCCTGGACTCCTTCCCGCACGTGGTACAGCGGCAGCGCCAGGCCACCGAGGCGCCGGGGTAGGGATCCAGCGGTTCGAATCCGTTCGCCCGCATGAGGGAGCATGCTTCCTCCGCGTCGATGCGGCGGGCGGCGCCCCGCTGCTTGTACCCCTCGGCCCGGCATATGGGACACGGGTCGTAGCCCTGGCGGACACTGGATGCCTTCACCTGGACTTCTTTGCCGCACGTCGTGTGGCGGCAGCTCCATGGGGCCGAGGCGGAGTGGTAGGGCTCCAAAGGCTCGTATCCGGCCGCGCGCATCAAGGATTCGGCTTGGGCGGCGTGGTCCCGGCGCTGCTGCTCCCCGCGAGCCTTGCGGTTGCAGGCGGAGCAGCCCGATTCCGTTCCCACCTTGATCAGGTTGCGGATGTCGGAGAGCCGCCGTGCGCCGACGTGCCCGCATGTAGTGCAGCGGCAACGCCACGGGGTCTGACTGTTGGTGTACGGCGTCAGGGGTTCGAGACCGACCGACCGCATGTCCGCCTCGGCCCGCTCGGCTCCGCCAGCGCGCTTCTGGAAGATGGCCCGGCGGCTTTCCTTCGCGCACTCCGTGCACCCCACCCGGCCGTCTCCGATGTACGCGGGTCTCGGAGTGACGATGTTCCCGCACGCGAGGTGTCGGCACCGCCACGGCGTCCCGCTGCCGGGATAGGGCTCCAGCGGCTCATACCCCGCCGCCCGCATGGCGGCGGTGTGCTTGACCTCGGCAGCCTCGCGGCGGCGGCGACCTGCCTCCGCCCGGCCGCATGTGGAACACCCCGACATCCCCGCGCGGAACCGGTGGGGGATCACGTCGACCTCATGACCATTGGGGCAGCGGCAGCGCCAGGGGACACCGCCGGTTCCTGGGTATGGCTCCAGTGACTCGAATCCCCGAGATCGAATCTCCCCTTCAGGGTCGTCGTAGGGCATGAACTTGGACCTTCTTCCATTGGCTACGTTGAACGGCCGGGCGGCGCGGCTGCATCAGTCGGCGTCGGGGCTAGCGAGGCGGGCGGCCGAGCTGGGCGGGGACTCGGGAGACCCGTAGTTCCTTGAGGTCGGGGATGTGGTTGTAGAGGGTGCCGACGGAGACGCCGAGCAGGGCCGCGATGGTCTCGATGCTGTTCTCCGGGTTGGGGAGCATGTCGCGGGCGGCGCGCAGCAGCTTGTCGTTGACGACGCTGGGCCGACCGCCGACGCGGCCGCGAGCCCGCGCGGCGGCCAGGCCCTCGTTCGTGCCCTGCACGATCAGCTCCCGGATGAACTCCGCCTGCGCGGCGAAGACGTGGAAGATCAGGCGGCCGCCCGGTGTGGTGGTGTCGAGCCTCTCGTGCAGGGAGGTGAAGCCGATGTGCCGCTCGCGCAGCGCGGCGACCATATTCACCAGGTCCTGGAGGCTGCGGCCGTACCGGTCCAGGGAGGGGACGACGAGGGTGTCCCCGCTCTGGAGGAAGGCGTGGCACGCCTTCAGCTCCGGGCGCAGGTCGTTCTTCCCGGACTTCTTATCCGCGAAGATGCGCCGGCATCCCGCAAGGGTGAGGGCGTCGATCTGCCGGTCGAGCTTCTGCCCGCCGGTCGAGACCCGGGCGTAGCCGATCCGGATCTCGCTGGAGCGGAGGGGGAAGACGCCGAGGAGGTCGTCGGCGCCGAGCGCGTCGGTCAGGGTCGTCACGGACGGCAGTCTGCCCTCAAGTAACCAACGTTTTATGAGGATCGGCCGACGATCCCTCGACGGGGGTCCAGGGCCTTCAACAACTTCCTCAAAAACCTCCGCCCCTCATGAACAACTACCGGGGCAACGTCGCTGCCGTGGTCCGCGCCCGCCACGCGGTGACGGCCGGCGACGGCAGGACCGCTGGCGCCCCGGTGCCCGACTTCCTCGCCGCCGGCTGGGCGAGGGCGAAGACCGTCGCCGGGCGCACCTTGTACCAGGCCTTCGCCACCGAGATGCTGCCGGCCGAGCGGGCGGCGTGGAAGACCGGCGAGTCCGGCCGGCGCACCGCCTCCGTGTACCTGCGCCGCCCGGACGCGCTGCGCGGCCGGACCTGGGAAATGGACCACAAGCAGATCCCGCTGGTCGTGCTGCCGCCGAAGGGCAAGGCGATCTGCCCGTGGATGACCACCGTCGTCGACGACGGCACCCGGGCCCTGCTCGGCTGGGCCGTCGCCGTCACCCCGACGTCGGGGACCGTGTTCACCGCAATGCGCATGGCCATGCTGCACGAGCCGGGCATCTCGCCGTTCGGTGCGGTGCCCGAGCGCGTGCGGATCGACTGCGGGCTGGAGTTCGCCGCCGACGCGGTCGGGGCGGCGCTCGGCGGCTTGGCCGTCGTCATGCACCGGCTCCCGGCGTTCCAGCCGCACCGCAAGGGCAAGGTGGAGCGGCTGAACCTCACCATCGAGCAGATGCTGATCTCCCAGCTCCCCGGGTTCACCGGCGGACCGCGTGACGCCGGCGGGAAGCTGTACGGACCGGTGAAGGACTCGGTGGCCGCCAAGCAGGCAGCCGAAGGCCAGGCAGGCGGGCCGATGCGCATCGAGCGGTTCGTCAAGCGGTTGTCCGCCGACGAGGACGGACCCTGGGCCCACGCCGTCGCCGGACTCATCGTGTCGGGCGCAGGGTGGATGTCAGTGCTGCGCAGGGTTCTGTCAGTGACCGGCTGTGGCGCGACTGCCCGGTGGTCGGCGCGAGGTCCTTCACGGCGGCCGGTTTACCAGTGGCCTGCTGCCGGCAGCACCACGGTCTACTTGCGGCAGGTGGCTGGGCATCCTGCCGGGCCAACGAGTGCTTCGTGGATCAGATAGGACGTTGGGCCCTGAGGTCCCTATCCGCGATTCGAGTCATAGCCCCACCGGCGGAGGCCGTCTTTGCCCATGAAGCACTTGGCGGGACGTCCGTCTTTGGCGAGGCCGAGAGCGCCGACAGGTGAGCAGGCGTATCCGAACTGGATGCCCACCTGACCCTGGTCCTTGCTGCCCGTCCCGCCGTTGTCATCTGACTCCGCTTCTTCCTCTGTTTCCGGGAAGGCGGGTGGAGTAACGGTCCCGGTCGTTGCGGTAGGGCGTGATGCGGGCTCTGATGACGGCCCGTCATCGATGCCGAACTTGTAGATCACGAAAGCGAAAAAGAGCATGAGCACGACGAAAACGCCGATGCAGCTCCCTATAAGGGATACAAGGACTCCGATCCAGCCGCCTGTGCCGTTGCGTGATCTGCTCATGATGTCGTTCTCCCAGGCTGGCGGTGGTCTGGTGTGTGCCGCGCTCGAAGTGTGGCGGCCTGGCGCACCTATGTTCTGTTCCGGCTGATGGTATGGCTGATACAAGCCCTCGTACCTTGGCGGGGGACTGTGAATCGTTCGGCTGCCGTTACGCGTCCTCCAGGGTGGCGGCGGCTTCGTCGTACGCGGCGAGGGTCCGGTAGAGGGTGGAGCGGCCGACGCCGAGGTGCTCGGCGATGGCGGTGACGGACTCCTTGGCGTCGCGGCGGCGGAGCGCGACCGCCAGCATGTCGCCGTCGATCGCGGGCGGCCGGCCGCCGTGGTTGCCGTTGGCGGCGGCGGTGTCCAGACCGATCAGGGTCCGCTCGTGGATGAACTCCCGCTCGACCTCCGCCATCGCGGCGAAGACCACGAACAGGACCTTCCCGGCGCCCTGCGGGTCGTACGTGCCGGACAGCGGGCCGCCGAGGATTTCCAGGCGGTGGTCGCGCTCGGCAAGGTCCTGCGCGGAGGTGATCAGTTCGACCATGTTGCGGCCGAGCCGGTCGAGCATGGTGACGGTCAGGGTGTCGGCCGGGCGCAGGTCGGCGAGGGCCGCGTTGTACTCGGGCCGGATCTTCTCCCGGGTGCCGACCTTCTCGACGTAGATTCGGACACACCCGGCGTCTTTCAGGAGGCGGACCTGTCCGGCGAGGTCCTGGCCCTTGCTGGAGACGCGGGCGTAGCCGATGCGGTCGCCGGACCGTGCGAGCGCGCCGCCGACGCCGAGGTCGGGTTCGGGGCTGGGCTGCCAAGGCCGGCCCGGACCACGTGCGGCGGGGATGCGGATCGCGGGCCCGGACTTCAGCGCGGGGACCTTGCCGTAGCGTCCGGTGTGGTAGTCGACGGCGACGACGCCGGAGTTCGCCCGGCACGGCGAGCCGGGCGGAGCCCCGCACCGCGGGCACGGCTCGCGTTCGACCAGCTCGGCGCGGGCGATCTCGTCCAGGTCGCCGTTCACGTGTTCCACTCCCGTCCGGCCGCGCGAAGCAGCCCGTCCCGAAAACGCATCCCGCATCGCCACGCCCGCCCGACGTTCTGGGACGCCTTTCGGGACGGCCTCCCGTGGTCGGGCGCCGTATCGCCCGTGCGTCCCGGAAAAGATCGATTCCGGGACGCACGGGCGAGCGGCGGCCATACGGAGTTCCGGCCGGACCGCGCGCCGTCGTGATCAGCGTGGACGGGCCAGGGGCGACTGCCCGCCGATCACCCCTCGTTCACTCGTACGGGCGAACGGGGCGGATGTCCCGAACACGTTTCGGGACGCTGCCGGAGACTTCCGATCATGGAGGGGGCGGACGAGTCGAAGCGTGCTGCGGCGGTGGCCCGGCTGATCCAGCTGCGCGACGCCGAGCAGCTGTCGGCCGCGCACGTGCGGCTGGCCGCCGAGGGCCTGGGCGTCAGCGAGCGCACGGTGTGGCGGTGGCTCTCCGCCGACACCCGCGTGCCTGAACATCGCGGGCCCGAGCCGTACGTGCTGAGCGAGACGGATCGGGAGGCGTACGCCCTGTACCGGGGGAACGTCTCCGCCGTGCACCGCGCCCGCCAGGCCGTGGTCGACGGTGACGGGACCACCGCCGGCGCCCCGGTCCCCGACTTTCTGCGCGAGGGCTGGGCGGGCGCCGCCCCGGTCGCGCTCCGCACGATGCAGGTCGCGTTCAACCGTGAGCTGACCCCGGCCGAGCGGGCCGCGTGGAAGGTCGGCGAGTCCGGGCGCCGGGCGAAGTCGGTGTACCTGCGGCGCCCGGACGAGGTCCGGGGCCGCGTGTGGGAGATGGACCACAAGCAGCTGCCGATCCTCGTGCACCCGCCCAAGGGCAAGCCGATCTCCCCGTGGATGACCACGATCGTCGACGACGGCACCCGCGCCCTGCTGGGCTGGTCCCTCGCGGTCAGCCCGCACGCGGGCACGGTCCTGACCGCGATGCGCATGGCCCTGGTCCACGACCCCGACATCTCGCCGTTCGGCGCGGTACCGAGCCGTGTACGGATCGACCGCGGCCTGGAGTTCGCCGCCGCCACCATCAAGGACGTGATGGCCGCGCTGTGCGTCACCGTCCACCGCCTCCCGGCGTTCACCCCACACCGCAAGGGCAAGGTCGAGCGGGTCAACCTCACCATCGAGCAGACCCTCATCTCCCTGATGCCCGGCTTCACCGGCGGCCCCCGCGACGCGTCGGGCCGCCTGTACGGGCCGGTCGGCGACAGCCCGGCCGCCAAGCGCGCCGCCGAGAAGACGGGCGGCCCCATGCTGCTGGACGACTTCGTGGGGCGGCTCGCCGCGTGGGTGCGCTGGTACAACACCGAGCGCCCGCACCGGATGCTGGCCGGCCGTACGCCGCTGGCGGCCTGGCAGGAGGACGAGGCACCTCTGCACCGGATCGACGCGGACAAGCTGCGCCACCTGCTGCTGGCCGGCGACGAGCGCACCATCCAGAAGGACGGCATCCACCTGGGCGGCCACGCCTACGTCGCGTCCGAGATCCACGGACGGGTCGGCCAGGTCGTCCAGATCCGCTACATGCCGCACGACGACCGGTCCATCGAGGTCTACCTGGGCGGCAAACACCTATGCACCGCGCTGCCGACCGGAACGCTCACCGCCGAGCAGACCGACGCCTTCCGCCTCCAGCAGCGCGAGGAGGCCGCCCGCCTCGGCCGCGAACGCCGCAAGGCGTCCCGCCGGGCCCGCCGCGAACTGGCGCCGATGACCGGCGACGGCAACCCGGCCGCCGAATCCCGGCTCGTGCCGGACAAGGTCGGCCGCGGCTCCTCCCGCCAAGCCTTGGACGCCGCCCTGCGCGCCCGCTCCTCCACCTCCCTGCTGGGCATCACCCCGATCACCAAGAACAACGAGGAGAGCTGAATGCCCCGGCACTTCGCCGACCTGACCGGCGCCGCGACGCTGCCGACCGGCACCTTCCAGCTCGCCCACCGCGTCGTGGACGACCTGGTCGCCAACAACGCCACCGGCGTCATCCACGGCCCGGCCGGCACCGGCAAGACGTACGCGGTCGAGGCCGCCCTGGAGGACCAGGCCCGCCGCGGCGGCCCCGCGGTGTGCGCGCTGTCCTTCACCGCCCGCCCGACCATGCGCCTGGTCGCCGACCACCTCCTGGCCGCGCTCACCGGCATCGAGGCCCCCAAGTCCCGCAACCGGTTCCACATCACCAACCGGCTCCTGGACCTGCTGTCCCACCCCAAGCGCCTGGTCGTCGTGGACGAGGCCCAGCGACTCAACAGCGACTGCATCGAACTGCTGCGGCACCTGCACGACGACCCGAAGACGAAGTTCGCCCTGCTCTACGTCGGCGGCGACGGCTGCTGGGAAGTCCTCTCCCGCGAACCGATGCTCCGCTCCCGCGTCTTCCGCCGCCTGCCCTTCCGCCCGCTGACCGCCGAGGAGATCCCCGCCCTTATGCGGGACTACCACCCCATCTACACCGGCGCGGACGACGCCCTGCTGCGGCAGATCGACGAGCTGTACGGGCAGGGCACCATGCGCGACTGGGCCGCCTTCACCCACACCGCCGCCGGACTCTGCCAGGCCGCCGCCCGGCCCCGCATCGACGTCGAGGTCCTCGACAACGCCCTCACCCTCCTCGGCGGCGGCGTGTATGCCTGAGACCGCGCCCGCAGCCCACGTCGTCAACCGAGACCTGCCGCCCGGCCCCCGCCTGGTGTTCGTCCGCAACCCCGGCGACGACCACCGCATCGTGCACCGCCTCGCCGCCGTCGAAGGCCCCGGCCGGCTCGTCGTGCGCCCCACCCCCGGCGGCCGCACCAGCGACCTCGCCCTCGACATCCTCACCGCCACCGGCCGCAGCCCCGCCACCCTGCTCGCCGACCGCACCCCCGCACCCGAAGCCTGGCGCCAGGCCGCCGCCTGGCTGACCACCGACCAGACACGCCACCTCGTCATCGACCGCGCCCACCGGCTCCCCGACGGCGCCCTCGACCTGCTCGCCGAACTCGGCACCCGCGCCGACGCCACCGTCTGGCTCATCTGGCCCGTCACCGAAGACGACGCGTACGTGAAACCGCCCGTGCGCACCTTCCACGACGCCGGATACCGCTTTCAGGCGATCGACCTGGCCGCCTTCGCCCGCGAGCTCCCGCCCTCGCCCCGCTCCCTCACCAACCCCCTGCGCGCCGACGCCAAGACCCCGTGGGCCGAAGGCGTCGGCCCCGTCCTGCCCATGCAGGACTTCCCCGTCTTCCTCGCCCACTGCCGCGCGAAGCTCCCCGGCAACACCTTCACCGCCCTGAACGAGGTCTACGGCCGCGAGGTCCACCTGGCCGACCAGTGGCTGGGCCGCCGCGGCCTGGCCAGCCACCACACCATCCCCGGCAGCCTCCGGCACACCCGAGCCCTAGGTGCCCGCCTCACCTTCTACCTGCGCGACCACCGCATCGGCCCCGCCCCCGACCAGGCCCACGCCCTCGTACGGCTCCGCGCCGTCCAGGTCGCCCTGTTCCTGCGCGGCTACCTCCTGCGCTGGCAGTACGAGACCCTCGGCGCCACCCCAACCACCCGCCTGCTCAGCCGGCTCACCGAACGCGTCTGCGGCAAGATCCGCACCGTCGCCCCGCCCGAAGCCGCCGCCGCGACCGCCCTGTCCATCCACCTCTCCCACGGACCCACCGGCTTCGGCCTCATCACCTGCGGCAACACCGCCCCCGACGGCAGCAGCGTCCGCCTCCCCGTCACCGGCAGCCCGCACGAGCCCGAGGAGACCCGCTACCTCCGCGTCCCCTGGAGGTGGAAGTTCCACCACCACACCCCGCACGAGCTCAACGCCCTCCAGGTCCTCCACCTCGAATCGGATGACCCCGTGCTCCTGCCGGCGCACGCCGCCCCGCTCGTCGCCGCCCACCTCGCCTACCGCCGCAGCCAGGGCGCCACCGACACCGACCCCCTGTTCATCCACGACAAGGACCCGGGCAACACGAGTCCCGAACTCCACCTGCGCGAAGCAGTCATCCGCACCTGCCACCGCATCCACTTCAACCCGGCCTGGCTCCACCGCTCCCACTGCCGCCACGGCGACGAGACCGCCCACGACGCCGCGGCCGCCGGCTGGATGCACTACCGGGGCCTGGACCTCATCGCCCTCAGCGACAACGTGCGCAGCCGCCTGTGACCGAGCCGATCTCCTCCAGCCGCCGCCTTCGCCGCGAGGGCCCCCAGAGGCGCCGCGACTCGGTGCAGAGATCGCACGTCATCAAGCGGCGCCTCCTGGCCGCCGGGATGACCGGCTGGCAGCTCGCCGATCTCCTCGGTGTCCACGAGCACCAGATCGACCTCGACGAACTCCCCGACCTGCCCGTCCGCGTCCTGCTCGAACTCGCCCGCCGCCTCGACATGCACCCGGCCGACCTGATGCCCGGCTCCGACGAACTCTTCGAGCTGCCCCGTCACCGCCAGGTCATCGACCGACGCCCGGCCGGCGCCGCCCACGACGCGCTCACCGTCATCACCGCGCTCGCGCACGCGGGCAGTCCCCTCACCACCGACGCCCTGGCCGCTGCCATGTCCTGGACCCGCCACCGGCTCGACGCCGCCCTCGACTACGCCCGTGCTCACCCCGACGCCGGCGGCGTGCTCGTCCTGCGCCAGGTCCCGCCCGAGGCGTACACCGCTACCCCGCGCCTCGACGTCCTCGACTCGTACCAGGTCGACGCCCTGACCGGGCGGAAGAAGCCGCACGCCTCGGTACGCGGCCCGATCCAGCCCGCCGAGGCCGAGGTCCTCCTCCGCGTCTGGGTCGACGGCGGAATCGACCCGCACGACGCCGCCCAGCGCCAGGCCCTTGAAGACCTCGCCGCCGCCGAGATGGTCACCCGCGGCGACATCATCGACCGGTTCCACGACAACGTGCTCTACAGCCTTCGGATGCTCTCCGAGCCGTCGCCGCCTACTGACACGGACTCTGCGATCCCACTGTCATAACCCTGCGCATCCCACTGACATCAACCCTGCGTACGACATGCGTACGACAAGCGCTCTGTGTGACACCCACATCCGCAGGAATCTGTAGCCGACGAAGACGTCCCTACTTCCAAGTCCGTTAGCACTCCAGGTATCTTCGATACGCGATCATGGATCGCGATGTGGTTGGCACCGGATGAGGGGGGGCAGGTGGGGTACGCGACTCCCATCTACGCCCCCGAGCAGGTCGAGTACCGGCTGAGCGAAGACTGCGGATGTGACCGGGCCGAGGACGCCCAGGTCGAGTACCGGCTCGCCGGAGAGAGCGCCCTGCGGTGGATCGGCGGGGGCCTCGTCGAGCTGGATCTGGTGGCCGGTGAGCGTGTCGATCCGGACGCCGCGCACGCCCTGATGGACGGTCGGGACTGGCGCACCGGCGAGCAGCTGGTCGCCCGGAAGAAGGCGCTCGATCCGCGGGGGAAGGTCACCGCGCGCGTGCTCGTGGACGCTGTCTCCGAGGCGGCGGCCGCGGCCGGGAAGACGGTCTCGGAGTACCTGGGCCGGCCCGTGCTGGCGAAGCGGTTCGACCGGGCCGAGCGCTGCATCCTGCGCGACGGCGAGAGTCATCTGCTGCCGCTGGCTGACGCCGAGCGCCTGGCCGCGGCCGCCGGTCTCGCCCTCGACGAGTTGTACGGCGCGGACACGGTGGCGGAAGCCAGGAAGTGGATGCGGCACCACGTCGACGTCGGCCTGCGAGGCGTGGACATCACCCTCGATCTGCCGAAGAGCATCTCCGCCGCCTACGGGCTGGCCGGCGCCGAGCTCGCCGGGCGAATTGAGGAGGACTGGCTGGCGTCCGTCACCGAAGCCGTGGACGCGCTGGAGGAGTGGGCGGCATACGGGATGGCCGGCCACCACGGGGACGGTCAGCAGGCTGAGCGGGTGGAGACGTCCGGCCTGATCGGCTGGACGACCCTGCACCGTTCGGCGCGCCCGGTGGACGGCTCGCCTGGCGACCCGCACCTGCACGTCCACGTGAACATCGCGCACATGGCGAAGTGCGCGGACGGCAAGTGGCGCACCATAGCGGGCGGCGGCGAGGACCTCCACCGCTACGCCCACCTGATCAACGAGATCGCCGAAGGACGGCTCCGGGGCCGCCTCACGGAGACGTACGGGGCCCGCTTCGAGCGCTCCGAGACCACCGGCGCGTGGGAGCTCGCCGGAGTCGACGAAGGCCTTCGCGACGCGTTCTCCCGGCGCCACCAGCAGGTCATCGACCTGGCGGGCGAGGGCGCCTCGCGGGAGCAGCAGAAGACGGCCGCCCGCAAGAGCGCGGAGGCCAAGGAGGACGCCGGCCCCGGCGCGCCGAGGGAGGCCTGGCGCACCCGGGCGGCCGCCGAACTCGGCGGCGAGGCCGCGGTCGACGCGATGGTCGCGGCCGCGCTGCCCGGACGGGACGGTTCGGCGCCGCCGCTGTCTGCGGGCGGCGGCCCGCGGATGCCGAGTCCGGCCGAGATCGCGGCCCTGATCTGGGATGCCGAGCACGGGCTGACCGCGTCCCGCAAGACGGTCTCTCACACGCACGTGATGGCGGCCGTCGCGAAGACGCTGCCCTACCTGCTGTTGGTGCAGCAGCTGACCGCGCTGACGGACGAAGTCCTGGCGGTGGGCGGGCACGCGGTCCGCCTGGCCGACTCGAACCGTGGCCATCACGCTCACCGGCAGCGGTACACGCACACCACGGTCGTGGCCGCCGAGCAGACCGTGATCGAGTGCGCCACGGCCGGGCTGGACCAGCACCTGGCCCAGCTGACCGCCGAGGCAGCCGAGATGACGCTCTCCTCCGTCGAGGTCGCCAACTCCACCGACGGCCGCCCCTTCGTCTTCAGCGCCGAGCAGCGCGCCGTGGTGCTGCGGCTGCTGACCGCCGGGCACGCGGTCGACGCGGTCATCGGGGTCGCCGGCGCGGGCAAGACCACCCTCATGCAGGCCGCCCGCACCGGCTGGGAGGCCGCCGGGCTGCGCGTGGTCGGCGCCTCCACCGCGGCCGTCGCCGCCGCGAACCTGGCCGCCGAGGCGGGCATCGAGTCCCAGACCATCGCTGCGTGGACCCGCGAGGTCAGCGGCGGCCGCGGCCTGCACGGGGTCGGCGTGCTCGTCATCGACGAGGCCGCGATGGTCGACGACCGGGCACTCGCCGCACTCCTGCGGCACGCGGCCGACACCGGCACCAAGGTCGTCACCGTCGGCGACCCGCTCCAGCTGCGCGCGGTCGGCATCGGAGGCGGCTTCGCGAGGGTCCACCGCATCGTCGACGGCCTGGAGCTCACCGAGAACCGCCGCCAGCGCGACATCGTGGAGCGGACCGCCCTGCAGGACTGGCGCAGCGGCGGCCGCACCAGCGCGCTCGCCGCCTTCGCCGCACACGGCCGCGTGCACGCCGAGGACACCGCCACCGAGGCCCTGACCTCGATGCTCGGAACCTGGAATGAAACGCGAACCCGCTGGGCCGGTGACCCCCACGGACAGGTCTCCGACCTTCTGCTGCTCGCCGCCCGCCGCGCGGACGTCGCCGCCCTCAACGCCGGTGCCCGCGCCGCGCTCGTCGCTTCCGGAGAACTTGCGGAGGGACGTACGTACGCGGTCGCGGGCGGAGGACGGATTCAGTTCGCTGCTGGGGACCTGGTCCACATTCGCCGCAACGACTACCGCAGCCGGCGCGACGAGTCCGCGGTCGACGTCCTCAACGGCTTCCGCGGCATCGTCTTGGAGGTGAACGCGAAGCAGGGTGTTCTCGTCCAGTGGCGCCGCTCCCAGCCGGCCGGCGGGTTCGTGATGAACGAGGCCTGGATGTCCGCCCGCGACATCGCCGAGGGCCGCCTCACCCACGCCTACGCCATGACGATCGGCTCCGCGCAGGGCCTCACCGCCGAAGTCGCCATCGCCTACGGCCTGCATGCCGACTCCCACAGCCTCTACCCGGCAATGTCCCGGGCCCGGCAGGAGAGCCACCTCTACCTGCCGCTCGGCGAGCTGGAGGACCACCCCACCCGGGCCGCCCTCGGGCCGGTCCGCACCGACGCCGACCGCCTGGACCGCGCGGTCGCCGCGTACGGCCGCATCCTGCAGGCCGACGCCGAAGACACCATGGTCACCGACGAGCTCACCCGCATCCCGGCCGCCCGGACCCTGGTCAGGGAAGAGCCTGCCTACACCCCGTGGCAGCAGCGCCCGTACGGGCACCTTCCCTCACAGCACCTGGCTGCCCGGGCAGCCGAGGAGACCGCTGCCGCGCAGCGCGCCGAGCACCGGGCCGCCGAGCACGAGCGCCAGGCCGGTGAACAGCAGAGCAGGCTGGACGCCCCGGTCACCCCGGGAGGGGCACTTGCCGCCGAGGCGTACGAAGTCCTGTCCCGGTCCGGTGGCTGGACGCAGAGGGCGCGAGAAGAAGCAGCGCGCCACGCTGCGGCGGAGCTGCATGCCGAGTCGATGCGCCGGATCCTGGACCGGATCGAGCAGTCCGCGCAGAAGGGCCGGATAGCTCTCCGGCTGGCCGGCACCAGCCGGAAGGAAACGCTGGCACTCGCCACCCAGTACCAGCAGCAGCACGCGGCCGCGATCGACGAGGTTCAGCGGGCCTCGCGAGCTTCCGCTCAGGCGCTGCGCGAGGGCTGGCAGGCCCTCACCGCCTACCCGCACATCTCCCTGCTCGCGCAGGGCGGGACCCCGATCCCGCCCAAGGACGTCCAGGCGATGGAAGCTGTCCTGGAGGCGATGGAGCAGCGCGTACCCGTGCTGGCCGCTCGCCTCGACACCCGCGTCGCCGAGGACGTCCAGCAGCTACGGGTCAGTGCACGATCCCAGCGCACGGCGGCCACGCGGCACCGCGCGAGCGTGGTGGAGATGCAGCAGGAGAACGCCCTGCGCGAGGAGATGCAGGCCGCGGCGCCCATACGGCATGCCCGCGAGGCTGACGAGCGCGCCGCCGCCCTGCGAGGACCGCAAAGTCAGACACCCCGTCCGCGGACCGCGTGGACTCCTTCCTCCTCCCAGCAGTCCCAGGTGCCCTCCAGGCCCGGAGCCGGGACGGACCGCGGGAGCCAGCCGCCACGACCGTAAGAGTTTGATCCCTAAGGAGGAGACGTTGACCACTGAGAACACCGAGCTGGCCTTCCGCGCAGCAGAGGCAGGCGCCTTCGCAGCGAAGGCCCTTCGTGACCATGGCCTTGGGTCCCGGGAAGCAGGTGAGGCCCTCGCAGAAGCGGAGCGTATCTCCGACAAGGCGGTCGCCCTCGGCGTCACCCCAGAGGAGATCAAGGCCGCTCGGCGACGGCTGCCGAAGTACGGCGGCACCTGGGGGGATTCAGCCTGAGAACTCGCCGCGGACTCGTGTCCGCGGCCGGTGCCGGTCACAGCTGCGGGGGCTCCGCCCCCACACCCCCGGCCACCCTGCGGAGGGTGGGGGCCTGCCTGACGGCCGGTGGGTGGTGAGGGGCGGGCGCGGCGTGGCCCCCTCGTCGGTCGGCTCCCGGAGGGCAGCACACCGCCCGCCGGCCATCCAGGACACCTCCGGCGCCGCCTGCGGCGGTCGGGCAAGCCCGATCCTGGACAGCCGACGAACGGCGCACTGGACTACGTCTGCCGCCCAACGAGGGAACCCCGCCGCTCAGGCACCGACATAGCGGGGGCGGCCAGATCCTCCCATCGTGCCGGGCCCGCGAGGCGCCGAGGCGTAACGTGATCATCACCCTCTGCCGACTCCAAGTGAGGTACCTGTGCGTGCTCCTGTGCGGCCGTTAGCGCTCGCTCTGTCTCTGACCGCTGGTCTGGTTGCCGGGTGCGGTCCGGGAGCCGATGACGCCAAGCCCAGCAGCAGCACGCCGCCGGTGGCGGCGAGCACGCTGGCGCCGTCAGCGGGACCGAAGCTGGTGGCGCACGACCCGCCGTCCTGGTTTGACGCGCGTGGGCAGGTGCCGCTGCCCGAGGCGGCCACGAAGGGCCGGGTCAATCTGGCGGGGCAGATCCGCGGCGGCGGCACCGACCTGCCAGTCCTCCTTCACGACACCCGGGCCTTCATTGCCTCCCCCACCAACGTGCAGGTCATCGACCTGGCCAGCGGCCGCACCGTGGGCGAGGAGACGGCCAGAGGCGAAACGCTGCGCAAGGACTCCGACGGTTACATCCTGCCGCCGGTCATGGCGGGCAACGAGGTTTTGGTGCCCTTCCTGCTGGCGGTGCCCGCCTCAGGCACGCACACCAGAGGCGCGATGGTCGAGCTCATCGCCGTCAGCACGGCACCCCCGTACAAGGCCACCTGGCGGACGAACATCAATCTGCCCGAGTGGGCGCTCCAGTCCTCCGGCAAGGTCAAGGTCGCGGCCGTCGGGGCGGAGAGCGGCATGGCGGTGGTCACCGTGACCGGCAGCGACAGCGCCGTGTCGTACGGCATCGACACCGTTTCCCACGCCCTGCGCTGGACCCAGCCCGATCTGGAGGTCAAAAGGGTCGGCGCCGGGATGGCCGCCGGCCTGCTCCATGCCGAGCCCCTCACCACCTTCCCGCTCGGGGTCGATCTCACCACCGGCACCGAGAAGTGGCGCGGGGAGAAGACGTATAACGCGGCCATGGACGGGGCCGGGCCTTCCACGGTCCGGGTCGAGGGCCAACGGCCCGACGGCAAGAAGGGCGACCAACTGCTGGACGTGACGAGCGGGCAGGTCCGCGCCGACATGCCCCCGGGGCTCGGCTCGATGAGCTGCACCCACGACCAGGCCCAGACACTGGTGTGCACGCACTCCTTCGCGGTCGTCGCGGTGGACCCGGCCACCGGGCAACTGCTGTGGGCCCTCAAGGACGGCGAGGAGGGCCGCAAGCCCCCGACGGTAACCGCGGTCTGGCACGGGCGGATCTACGGCCGCGGAGTGGGCGGCCCCGTCGCTCTGGACGCGCGGACCGGCATGGACATGCCCACCAAGCCGGAAGCTGCACCGCTCCTCGTCAACACCTACGTGGGGCTGGTCCTGGATGGCAGCCGGCTGTCGAGCTACCCAGCCGGCGGCTGAGGCTGACCGTGGCCTGGACCGCCGACAAACCACCCCGCCACTGCTGGACGCGGCCGGTGAATCGTCCAGCGGCTGCGGCTCACGGTGTGGGCGCCGTCGCGGCAAGCCGGCCGCCACCGGACCGCTGGAGCAGCAGGAGGTGCTCCCGCATCCTGGGAACCGCCTCCGCCCCCGCCCCCTGCAGCTCGGCGAAGGCTTCAATCAGACCCTCTGCGAGACGGGCCGCATCCGCGGCTGGCAGCGCCTTCCACATGCTGTACGCCCGGCGGACGGCGAGAACCGTCTCGGTGTGCTCCGGCCCATGGAGGCTGGCGTGCAGGCGGACGACGTGGAGGTACCAGGCCACCGCGGTCTCATGGTGACCAGTCAGGAGGGCGAGGTAGGCACGGACCTCACGGACCCGGACCGTCTCGATGTGCCCTTCGCCGCGCGCGGCCGTGGTCTTTGCGTCGAGTTCCTCGGCGAGGACGTTCGCATGCACGAGGTCGACGGAGGCGGCCGCCTGAATGGCAGCCAGCTGTTCGGCGACTTCACCACTCACGGCGGCGGCAGCGGTTTCGATGGCCTCAGGGGCCTCGGCAGGGGAGACAGGGCTCTCTTCGGCTTCCGCGCCTGCCCAGAACCCTGGGTCGACGACGCCCCAGGGGCGGAAGAGGGTCTGATCGTGCATGGAAGCCCCTGTGCTCGTGTCGGTCACCAGGCCACCACCCGGCGGATGCCCGTCGCCCGCGTCATGTAGTTCGTCGAGTTGCGCCAGCTGCTGTACGGGACGATCCGTGTGCGGACGCCGGTCCGCGGAGATTCGGTCAGCAGGCCCGAGCCGATGTACATGCCGACGTGGCCGGGGCTGGCGGCCGAGCCGTCCGAGCCGGCGTTGAAGACGAGGTCGCCCGGCTTCGGGCTGTCGAGGCCGACCTGGATGGGCAGGTTGATCTGGTCGAAGGTCACGCGGGGGATCGAGATGCCGGCCGCCTTGTACGCCTGCTGCATCAACGAGGAGCAGTCGCACCAGTGCTGCGAGTTCGAGCCGAGGGCGTCGGTGCAGTCGCCGCCGAGCTGGTACCAGCCGCCCTTCTGCGCCAGGGCCCAGGCGACGGCGGTGCGGACCTGGGGCGGGGTGTCCGGCGGCAGCTCGAAGCCGGCCGGAAGGTCAACGGTGCCGCCTCCGCTCAAGGCCGCGGTGTACTTCACCGACTGCGCCATGATCGCTTTGACGTAGTTGTACGTCTGCCCCTCGGCGAAACCGATCGGGGGTACGCCGCGGAAACGCTCCACGGCGCCGAAGCCCGCGTTGTACCCGGCGAGCGCCAGTTCGATAGGGCTGCCGGAGTAGTCGGGGTGCTTCTTCGCGTCCTTCAGCAGCCCGCACATCATGGAGCCCTGGCTCGGGATGGCGTCCCGGGGGTCCATGACGTCGCGGTCGCCGTCGCCGTCGCCGTCGATTCCCTCGACCGCCCATGTGTCGGGGATGAACTGGGAGATGCCGAACGCGATGGGCCTGCTCTTTGTCTTCGGGTCTTCGTAGGAGATCGCGGTGGGGTCGAAGTTCGACTCCGCCCAGATCTGGGCAGCCAGGATGGCTGGCGGTAACCCTTCGTTGCACTTGGCGGCGGCGGCGAGGATCAGCGGCGCATACTCCGCCGGAACCCCGTCGGGTCCGCCGATCCGCAAGGAGCCGGCCGTCGGCCACGTGCCGACGCCGCGTCCCTTGCTGTCATCCTCCGCTAGCGCGGAGATGAGCATCACGACGCCAATCCCCAAAGCGAGAGGGGTGGCCAGCACCCCTGCAACAGCTACCCCCAGCCACCGCTTCGCCCCCATCCAATTCCCCCCGGCCGTCCCCCTGATTTGCGCCCACGAAGATTCAATTCAGCCATCATGGCCGGTATTTGATCCATCTGGGATCGCATGGCAGATCGTGACACTATGCCATCTCTGCTTGCGAGAGGGGTCGCTGAATATCCCTCAGTCAATACGGAATGGCCGGTGTAAGGTGCCGATGCGTTTCGCCTTCGAGTCGTGACCGTGTGAAATTCACATTTGCGACGGCTTTGCGTGGCGCGTTTTGGGGGAATCATGGGTAAAAGGGGCAACTCGCCGCTCTGGGGGCCGCCCGAGACCGCGCGGCTGGTCGTGCCGGTGATGGCGGCAGCCGGAGGCAGTGCGCGCTCCACCGTCGCGCACCTCCTCGCTGATGAACTGGCAGCGGCGGCAGACACTGTCGTGCTGGACATGGCGCCCCGCCTTGCCTCGCCCTGGCCTACGTGGAGCGGCGGGACACAGGCCGGCGGTCTCGCTGCGCTCCCGCACGACCGGCCCCTGACGCGTGGTGCGGTCCGGGACGCCGCCGCATTACGCCGGGCCGCCGAGAGCGGCTGGCACGTGGTGACCGACGGACGCGAGTGGCATGCAGCCCCGCTGAGCCTGCCGCCCGAACCCGCCGCCTGGTACCAGCTGGCCGCCGCCGGCGGATGGCAGGTCGTCGTCGCGGACACCGCCCACCCGATAGCGTACGACCTCCTCGCGGCCCGGTGCTCAGGATCCCCGAGCGTGACCCGAGCCTGGTGCGACCTGCCCTTTGCCATCCCGGTCCTGTGCGCCCAGGCCACCGCCGACGGTATGCAGGCTCTCCAGCAAGCCGTGATGGTGCTGCACGCCGAAGGCCTGCCGCTGCAGCGCACCGTGGTAGTCCTGGCCGCCACCGCGGACGGACGCCCGCCCGCCGTTGTCCGAGCAGCCGCCACCATGCTCTCCGCCCGTGCGGCCGCCGTGGTCCACCTGCCCCACGACGCGGACATCCGCGCCAGCGGACTCCAGGCTCAGCCGGTCCGGATCCGGACGCGAACCCGGCAGGCTGCCCGGGAGCTGGTCACCGCCGTGCTTGCCGCCGCCCACGAATCCTTCGGCGACCCGCTGCCCGATGCTCCGCAGCCCGCCCCGCTCCCCGCCGTTGCAGTCCCTGCTGCCGTCTGACGAGGAATCACCCAACATGAGCCAGTTCCTGATGAATCTGCACAGCCTTGCCACCGACCCTGGCCTGGTCGTCCTCGCCGACGGTGTGGGACCGGTGCCCGACTTCGACCCGGCGCTTCCCACCGCGGTCAACAACCCGACCAAGACGATCCTGGCCTGGACCGCCGGCGGAGGCCTCGCCCTCGCGGTCCTCGGCGGACTCAGCGGCTGGGCCCTGGTCGCGATCGGCCACAACACCGAGCGGGCAGCACTGGCCGCCAGGGGCAAGCAAAGCGTGCTGTGGAGCCTGATCGGCGCGGGCGGCATCGGGCTGACGTCCTCGCTGGTCCTGGCCGTCTTCACCATGACGAGCGCCTGAGCGTGGACTCCTCGAACGGGCTCAAGGCCCGCAGAGCCCGGCTCGTCCTTGCCGCCATCGTCATCGCGGTTGCCGCCCTCCTGGTCGCCGGCGGATTCACCGTCGCCAGCCTGATGCGGGACGAACCCGGGGGAAAGCCGCAGGCCGGCCCCTCGGGCTCCGCCAGTCCCTCGCCGACGGGAAGCGCCTTCTCCGGGGGCCCCATGACCCCGGAGAAGGGGAAGAAGACCACGCTCAGCAAGCCCACAGGCCAGAAGGAAGGGGTGTCCACCGGCTTCCCGGCCTCTCCCAGCGGCGGAATCTCCGCTGTCGTCTACTTCTGGGAGGAATACGCCTGGCTCGACGACGAGAAGGCCGCCCAGCAGCTCAACGCCGTCGCCTCCAAGGACTCCCCTGGCTACGCCGACAAGCGGGTCTCCGAGATCCGCAAAATGCGTGAAGGCCTTGGCCTGCCCCCTTCCGGCGGCATCCCGGCCGACATCAGCTTCACCACCTCCGTGCAAGCCACCCGGGCCACCACCGTCCACGCACCCGGCCAGCCGGTCGGGCACGTGATGCAGGTCTGGCTCTCCTACGACCGTTTCGCCACCGGCCCCAAGGGCGGCGTGGACGAGAACCCGCTGCGCGGCGAGACGGTGGACTTCGTAGTGAAGTGGCAGGACGGTGCCTGGAAGTTCACCGACGAATTCGACTCTCTGCGGACCTTCCCCGTGGCCTACGAGCCCACCAGCCGGGTCGCCTGGAATGACGGATGGGTGCAGGTCCTCCATGCAGGCTGACCGCTTACAGCGCGCCTCTCGTGCCCTGGTCCTGCTCTGCGCCCTGCTCGCTTTCCTGAGCGTGGGTGCGAGCCTGTCCATCGCCGTCGCGGCCGACGATCCGACGTACCACTCGAAGGTGGGTCCGCCCGACCCCATCCCGAAGGAGTGGGAGCAGGACATCGTCGGCCTCGACCCGCAGGGCAAATACTGCTTGGTCGACCAGATCGCCGACATCAACAAGTGCCACAGGCCAGGCCCCGGTGACCCGCCCATCCCCGGCAGGACGATCCCCTGCGAGGGCGCGGACGGCAACGGCGCGACCGAGTGCAGCGACGCTGATCAGAACGAGGCCGAGGTCCGCCGTCTGGAGAGATGGCGGAAGGGCGCGGACAAGAAGGCCGCGAACTACGAGAAGCTCAACGAATACCTGACCAACTGTGTGGTGAACGAGAAGAAGCCGTTCACGGCATGCATGTGGTACGGCGAGAGGAAGTTCCCGGACACCTACAAGGACCCGATGCAATGGGTCGCGGGCAAGTTCTCCGAGTTCGCCTCCAACGCCCTGAAGGAGGCAGCCTCCTACATCGGGAAGTCGGTCGTCTGGCTGCTGAGCGAGTTCGCGGAGCTCTTCAACGACAACTCCTCCATCAACCTCGGCGATGTCGGCATCGCCAAGTTCACGCTGATGATGACCTCGCTCTCCGCCGTGCTCGCCGTCTTCCTGCTCCTGATCCAGTTCGGGAAGGTCGCGGTCAGCCACAACGGCGGACCGGCCGCGACCGCGCTGATCGGTCTCGCTAAGTGGGCGTTCATCTCCTCCGTGTACTGGGTCGTGGCCCAGACCGCGCTGAATTGGTCCGACGCCCTGTCGACGTGGATCATCACCAAGACCTTTGATGGCGGCGGCAGCGGCGCGACCGAGGCGATGCAGAAGCAGCTCGGCACCCTGTTCGGCGGTCTGATCACCGGCGGCGGCGGCACCGCCACCGTCGGCGGCGCGCTCATCAGCGGCGAGGGCGTGGCCGTCTCCGCGGTCGGGGTCGTCATTGTTGTCGGCATCGTCTGCATCCTGGCGATCGCGGCCCTGTGGGTGGAGATCCTGATGCGCCAGGTCGGCATCATGCTCATCGTCGCGACGATGCCGATCACCCTGGCCGGGCAGCTCTCCGATGCAACCTCCGAGTGGTGGCCGAAGGCCCGTAACGCCTTCATCTCCCTGGTTCTGATGAAGCCCGCGATCGTCGCCTGCTTCTCCATCGGATTCTTCGCCATGTCCGAGGGCAAGGGCGTGCAGAACATGCTCGTGGGCTTCGTCATGTTCCTGGCGGCCGCGCTGTGCTGGCCGGCCCTCGCGAAGTTCATGACGTTCACGACCAACGGCTCGGGCAGCGCCATGGCCTCGGGATGGCTCAGCTCCGTAGGCTCCTCCGCCTCCTCCATGACCGGCGGGTACCGCCCGGAGCCCAGCGGCGCCGGCGCGGTCGGCGGCGGCGCCGGCTACACCAAGGCCCTGGAGTCGGAGAACTCCACGCCCACGGCCGCCCCCGCAGCCGGAGGCGGCGGGGGCGGGGCCGCCAAGTCCGCCGCCCGCTTCGGCGGCCGGGCGATCGGCATGGCGGCCTTCGGCCTGCAGGTCGTGGCAGCCGGAAAGGACTCCCTGGAGTCCGGGCTGGGCAGCACCGCCGCCCACGCGGGCCTCGAACAGGGCGGGGGCGGCGGCCGGCACGTGGTCATCCCGCCGCGCCGACAGCCGTCCTCCCGACCCGCACCCGTACCGGCCGGCGCGCCGGCCGAGGTACCGCTGATCCCCCCGCGGCCCGTTGCGGACCCCCAAGACGAGGGATGAGATGTCACAACCCGTTTCCTACGGAGGCTGGCAGTCCGAGACGACCGGCTTCATGGGCCGCCTGTCCGGGCCCGGCTTCGCGATGGTCGCCGCGGCCTCCCTGCTCGCGCTCCTGCCGTTCAACGTCGGCTGGCAGGCCGCGTTCGTGTGCGTGCCGATCGCGCTGCTCCTGCTCGCTCTTGCCTTCGGGCGGGTCGCGGGGCTCAGCGCCGACGAATGGATCTCTCTCGCAGTAAGGCACCAGATCTCCGTGGCTACCCGACGCAATTTCTTCTTCTCCGGCGCCTTCGCGCCCCGCTCCGCCGACACCGGCCGCCAGCCCATGGATCTGCCCGGAGTTCTGGCCCGCCTGCGGATCCTGGAGGCCCCCGACGGGCTGGGCGGACAGCTCGGCGTCGTCCACGACCCCGTGGCCGGCACCTACAGCGCCGTCGCCCGCATCGCCTTCCCCGGCCTCGCCCTCGTCGACACCGACAAGCAGGCCGCCCGCGTGTCCACCTGGGCGCAGTTCCTGCGCGGCTACTGCACGGAGGACTCCCCGGTCACCCGGATCGCCGTGCACCAGCGGTGCCTGCCCGACGACGGCGCCGCCCTCGCCTCCTGGACCGCCCGCCACGTGACTGCGGACGCGCCGACCGCCGCCGTGACCGCGCTGACCGAGCTGATGGATGGCGCCGGCCCGGCCGCCGCGACCCGCGAGACGTACCTGACGGTGACCCTCTCCGCTTCCCGGGCCCGTCTCGCCATCAAGGGCGCCGGCGGCGGGCAGGTCGGCGCCGCGGCCGTCCTCGTACGCGAACTGCACGCGATGGGTCAGGGCCTGTCGACGGCGAGCCTCCAGGTCGTCGAGTGGCTCCCGCCCCGCAAGGTGGCCCAGACCGTGCGCACCGCGTACGACCCCGAGGCCCAGCAGGCGCTCGCCACCCGTGGCGCGGCCGCCCAGGCCCCCGGCTGGACGGGCACCGCGCCCGGCGTCGACCCCGATCTCGCCGGCCCCGCCGCCGCCGAGACCGCCTGGGGCGTCTACCGGCACGACGGCGCATGGTCGGTGTCCTATCAGGTCCGCACCTGGCCGCAGGCCGAGGTGTTCGCGACGATTCTTCAGCCTTTGATGCGGCCCCGGCAGAACGCCCGCCGGGCAATGAGCCTGCTCTACGAGCCGATCGGCCCGCGCCGCGCCCGCCAAGAGCTGGCCCGCGACAAGGCCAAGCGCAGCTCGGCCCGCGTGCTGCGCGCCAAGTCCGGTCGGGACGAGAGCGAGGACGAGCGCCGCGAGGAGGCCATCTCCCGTCGGCAGGACGCCGCCCGCGCCTCCGGCCAGGGCGTCATGCGGATGACGGCCGTCCTGACCGTGACCGTCACCGAGCTCGACGAGCTGGAGACCGCCTGCGCCGAACTGCAGGCGGACGCCGCCGCCTCCGGGCTGGAGGTGCGCCGCATGTGGGGCGCCCAGGACACCGGCTTCGCCACCGGTGCCCTCCCTCTCGGCCAGGGGCTGCCCGACCGGCGGATGGGGTTCTGATGGGCCTCTTCTCCCGCCGCCCGGCGGGCGACACCCTCCTCGACGCCATCAGCATCGACGAGGCAGCCGGCGTCGCCGACCGCCCGCCCGTATCGCTCCCGCCGCAGCGGACCGCCCGCGAGCTGCGCCGCGCCCGCCTCCTGGAAGACCCGGCGACCTCGATGCGGGTGGCTCCCAGGAAGGGCTGGAGCCAGCCGTTCGCCGGCCGCGCCGCCGCCGTGCCGCGCACCGAAGTCGTACGCGCGGACACGGCGAACGCCGCCGGCCTCTACCCGTTCCTGCATGCGGCGAGCCTGCCGCCCATTGGCGCGTACATCGGCCGCAACGTCCTGACCACGGAGGCCTTCAGCGCCCACCCCGCGGTCTGGGTGAAGGAAGGGCTGTGCACCAATCCCAATGTGATGATCACCGGGATCCCGGGATCGGGTAAGTCCGCGCACGTCAAAGCCCTCTCGCTGCGCCTGATGGCGTTCGGGCACCGCACGCTGATCGCCGGGGACGTCAAGGGCGAGTACCAGGCCATGTGCCGCCACCTCGGCGTCGAACCCGTACGCCTCGGCCCCGGCCTGCCCGGGAGGCTGAACCCCCTGGACGCGGGCCCACTCGGTGTCGGCCTGGACCTGATCAAGGACCCGGCCGAACTCAGGGGCCGACTCACCGAGATCCACCGCCGCCGCCTGACCCTGCTCAAGGCGCTGCTCGAACTCCAGCTGCGACGCACCCTGCAGCCCCAGGAGGAGGAGGCCCTCGACGTCGCCGTACGCGAGGTCACCGGCGAACTCCACGGCACCACCCGCCTCGCCGTGCCCACCATCCCGCTCGTCTACGACCGCCTGCGCGACCCCACCGACGCGATGGCCCGCGAGCTGCGCATCCGCGACGGGGAAGTCCAGCGTGCCCGCGAGGAGATGGCCTCCATCCGCTCCGCCCTCGGCGGGATGGTCACCGGCCACCTCGGCGGCCTCTTCGACGAGGCGACCTCCATCGACCTGGACTGGGACGCCCCCATCCAGTCCGTCGACATCTCCGCCCTGCAGGAATACGGCGACGAAACCGTCGCCATGGTCCTGTCCTGCGTCTCGACCTGGGCGCAATCGGCAATTGACCAGCCCGGACAGAAGCCGTGGATCGTCGTCCGCGACGAGCTGTGGCGGCAGATGCGCTCCGGCGGGGCCACGATGGTGAAGAAGATCGACAGCGACCTCCGGCTGTCCAGGGCAACCGGCACCATCCAGGTCCTGGCCACCCACCGTCTTTCCGACTTCGAGAGCGTGGGCGCGGCCGGCTCCGAAGCCGTCGCCATCGCCCGCGACCTCATCGCCTCCTGCGAGACCCGCATCCAGCTCGCCCAGGACACCCGGCCCCTCCAGATCACCCGCGAGGCCATCGGACTCACCGACTCCGAATGCCGCCTCATCGGCTCCTGGGGCGCCGGCCAGCGCGGCCGCGCCCTGTGGAAGGTCGGCCGCGGCGGCGGGCACGCCGTCCAGCTGATGCTCTCCCGCACCGAGGAACGGCTCTTCGAGACCGACGAGAAGATGGTGATCTGACATGTCCGAGCGCACCGGCCCGTCCGCCGCCGGACTAGACGACAACACACTGCTCGCCGCCTACGGCGCGGGCATGGTCGTCACCATCGGCAGCTCCGTCCTGCTGGCCGGGCCACTCGCCGGACTGCTGTCCGGCAACGGCTGGGTCGGCAGTTCAGACAGTGTTCCCGTCACGGTGATCTCGGCCCTCGCCAAGGGCCCCGGCTCCGTCTACCAGCCGGCCCCGCCCCCCTGGCTGTTCTACGCCCTCACCGTCGTCCTCGTGCTCGCCCTGGGCACCGTCATCGTCAAGATCGCCAGCGTGGTGTCCTTCGGCGGCCGCTCCGGGGGCGCCCAGTGGGGCGGAGCGAAGATCGAGCGGAAGATGTCCGCGGCCAATGACCCGACAAAGCGGGTCAACCGCATCACCGCAGGCCGCGGCCTGCGGACCAAGAAGGTCGTGGCCGCCCAGCCCAACATCAGCGCCACCGTGTTCGGCGTACCCGGATCGTCGAAGACGACCGGCCTGGTCCTGCCCAACGCCGCCGAATGGGAAGGGCCGCTGGTGGTCACCACCACCAAGGCCGCCGACCTGGACATCATCTACGCCCGCCGCCGCTGGTTCGGTCCCGTCTGGGTCATCGCCCCGGCCGGCATCCCCGGCCGCGTCGGCGACCACTGGTCGCCGGTCGAGTACTGCACCGACGCCAAGGCTGCCGACCGCATGGCGTCCTGGCTGGCCGAGGCCTCTTCCTCCGGTGACGACAAGCGGGCAGCCCCCTGGATCGACCAGGCCAAGAGCGTCCTCAAGGGCATCCTGCTCGCCGCCCAGCTCTCCGGCGGCGGCATCTCCGACATGCGCCGCTGGATCTCACTGGGCAAGGACGCCGTCGACCACGTCCGCGCGATCCTCCTCGCGCACGGCTTCACCGACGTCGCCGACGACTACGCCTCGCCCTGGCTTCGCCTGCACGAGGACGGCATCGGCTCCATCCAGTTCAGCCTCAACGTCCTGGCCCGCGTCTTCGCCGACGAGGAGGTCCGCGAGACCTGCTCCCGCTCCGACTTCACCTTCGAGGAGTGGCTCGACAAGCGGGGCACCATCTGCATCATCGCCTCCGAGGCAGACGCGGACCGCTTCGCCCCGCTCATCAGCTCCCTGATCGCCGGCGCCATCCACGCGGCGGAATCCCGCTACAACTCGACGGGCAAGCCCATTAACCCGAGCGTCGGCGTCCTGGTCGACGAGGCCGGCAACATGCTGCGCTACCCCCGGCTGCCCAACATCCTGACCACCGGCCGCGGCATGGGCATCACCATGCTGACCGTGTGGCACGACCTGTCCCAGCTCCGCGAATCCCTCGGCGTCCAGAAGGCCAACACCGTCCTGTCCGCGAGCGGCCTGCGCATGCTGCTGCCCGGCTGCGGCGACCTGGAGACCCTGCGCTACTTCTCCGGCCTGTACGGACGCACCGAGGTCATGAAGACCAGCCACGGACGCTCCCGCGGCGAGCACTCCACCAACACCCAGGCCACCGAGACCGACCTCGCACCGGTCCACTCCCTGCAGCAGCTCCCCGACTTCACCGCCATCGCCCAGTACACCAACCTGCCGCCGATCAAGGTGAAGATGCGCCTCACCTTCCGCGACAAGGACCTCAAGAAGCTCCTCGCCGAGCCCAAGGCCAGCCCCGCCAAGAAGTAGAGCCGACGAAGACCGAGCCCAGGAGGCGCACGTGCCCGACCCGCTCAACCCCGCAGACCTCTGGCCGATGCCGCCCGGAGCCCCCCAGAAGCCCGAGCCGCAGCGCTGGGTGTGGGCGGCCATGGACCCCAAAGAGCGGCGGATCCGGATGCGCGAGCTCGGCGACTGGGTCTACTGGCTCCGCAAGACCTTCGAGCTCCACAACACGATCACGCACTGCTGGTACCAGCACTCCGCGGTCGTCGAACACCTCACCGCCCTCTACGCAGGCTGGATGCGCACCTACGCTGGGGAAGAGGCACCCGGGCGCGAGCTCGCCGAAGCCGACTGGATCAACACCCTGCACGCCTTCGTCCCGCGCCTGCAGCTCGCCGCCTGCGCGACCGGCACCCACCAGGACCCGCCGCTCATCGTCCCCCCGCCGTCCGGCAGCGACGAGGCCTTCGAGCTGTACCTGAAGCTCTCCGATGCGACGAGCGCTTCTGCCGTCCACCCGGCGGCCGCCGAACTCAGCCGCCGCGAAGCCGAGCTGAACGCGCCGCTGTAGCACGCCGACTGCCCGCCCGGGCAGGAGAAAGGAGACCCTTGTGTTCACCCGCATTGATCACCAGCCATACGTCCAGGCCGTCGTCGCGGAGGTCGAAGAGATCGGCTTGACCGTGCTCGGGCACGCCGTGACGGGCCGCCCGCCGGCGGTCCGCACCGCCGTCGTGACGCTGGCCGTGCCGGATAGCGGGCCGTACGCCGACGAGGACGAGGACATCGAGCTCGCCTGGGACGAGGCCTTCGGCTGGGTTCTCAGGCTGCCCGCCGAGGCTGGCACAAGCGACTGGTTCATGGGGGAGGACCTGGTGCCCTCACCTGAGCGGGTGGCGCGCTGGGCCGACATGGTGCTCGCCTACCCCGGGATGACGCCCAGCAGGGAGGACGGGCCGCAGCGCCTGCCCGAGCGCGAGGACGAGGCGTTCGAGGCGCGTCTGTCGGCCTACGCCGTGTCGGACTGACGCGCCTGCTGCCCTTCCGACCGCCCGCGGGCCGTCGGCGCTGAGGCCGCGCCGGGCCCCGCTGCTTGGAGAAAGACATGTCCATCACGCCGGTTGCCCCTGCCCCTGAGCCGCCCGAGTCGGAATCCCGTCTGGGGCCGATCGGACGTGCCCGCGCGAGCGTTGCGGCCGTCGAGATCTTGCTGCGGCTGCGAGAGGACCAGGCCGACCCCACCGAGGAAGAGCTCCGCGCGCTGCGGCACTGGCCCGGCTGGGGGCCGCTGGCTCCCGCCCTCGCCCCGAACCGGGAAGGCACCTGGGCGGAAATCGGGGAGCAGCTGCAACGGCTGCTGTCCCCGCGGGAGTACCGGCATGCCGAACAGGGCACGCCCACCGCCTACTACACCCCCGACCGGATCACCCAAGCGTGCTGGTCGGCCCTCCAGGGCCTCGGCTTCGAAGGCGGCCGCATCCTGGAACCCGGCTGCGGCGCGGGCACCTTCATCAACCACACCCCGGACGGGCTCAACGTCGACTGGTTCGGTGTCGAGCGGGACCCGACCACCGCCGGTATCGCCGCCCTGTTGCACCCGGACGCCGAGATCATCAACGCGCGGCTCCAGGACGCCTCCCTCCAGTCGAACTCGGTCGACGCGGTGCTCGGCAACGTGCCGTACGGGAACTACCAGGTGTTCGACAAGACCGCGCCGAAGGCGGTCACCAGCAGCATCCACAACTACTTCATCTGGCGCTCGGTGCAGGCCCTGCGGCCGGGCGGCGTCGCGATCCTGCTGACCTCCCGCTACACCATGGACGCCGGGGACGACTCCGCCCGCCGCGCCATCGCCCGCCACGCGGACCTGCTGGGCGCGATCCGACTGCCCAACGGCGCGCTCGCCGAGGGCGGCACCGGCGTCCTGGCCGACATCCTCGTCATCCGCCGGCGCGACACCGAGGGGCCGATCGACGAGAGCTGGATGGGCACCAGCGGCGTGCCCGGCGTCAGCGACCAGGAGTGCAACGACTACTTCCTGGCGAACCCCTCCCACGTGCTCGGCGCGTGGGAGTCGGGCCGGGCGGCCCAGTACGGGCACACCCTGGCGGTGAAGGCCCCCGAGGACCAAGACCTCACCGCGGCGCTCGGCGAGGCCTTCGCCTCCATCACCACGAAGGCCCGCGCTGCCGGCCGCGAGTGGAAGGTCGCCCCCAGGGCGCAGCCCTGGACGCTGGACAACCTGCCCTTCCCCGTCCGCGACGACGGACGCAAGGAGGGCTCCTTCCACCTCGTGGAGGGCGCACCGCACGAGGTCATCGACGGTGAACTCGTCGCCGTCGCGCGCGCGGGCAAGGAATTGCCCAAGCTCATCCGGCTGCGCGACGCCACCCTGGCGCTGATCGAGGCGGAGACCGACCACGACACCCCCGACGAGCAGCTGGAGCCGCTGCGCGCCGAGGTGAACCGCCTCTACGACGCCTACGCCCGTGCGCACGGCCCGATCAACCGGTACACGCTCGCGCAGGGCGAGGTCGACGAGGAGACCGGCGAGGCCACCGTCAGCCGCCGCTACCCGCGCCTCGGGGGGTTCCGCCGCGACCCGGACTTCGTGGCCGTCCTTGCGCTGGAGGACTTCGACGACGAGACGCAGACGGCGTCCAAGGCCGCCCTTCAGACCCGCCGGGTCAACCGGCGGATCGAACGTCCCACCTCGGCGGACACCCCCGAGGAAGCGCTGTCGCTCTGCCTGAACTTCCGCAACCAGGTCGACGTCCCCTACATCGCGCAGCTGCTGAGCATCGAGGCGGACCAGGTCGCCGAAGCGCTCGGGGACCTGGTCTTCGCCGACCCGGACACCGACGAACTCCTCACCGTGGGCGAGTACCTGTCCGGGCCGGTCGTGGACAAGCTGGAGCGGGCCGAGTTCCTGCTCTCGCAGGGCCGCGAGGACCTCCAGCGCCACGTGGAGGCCCTGCGGGAGGTCCAGCCCGAGCCGCTCCAGCCCGAGGACATCAAGGCCAAGCTCGGTGCACCCTGGATCCCGGTGGAGGACGTCATCGCGTTCGCCGAGGAGCTCCTCGGCGTGGACGTCGACATCACCCACGTCGCCAAGACGGCGACCTGGAACGTCGACACCCCGATGACGCTCCCCGAGGCCGCCACCAGCGAATGGGGCACGAACAGGGTCGACGCCTTCGAGCTGCTCGATCTGGCCCTCAACGGGCAGAGCCCGAGGGTTTACGACGTCTTCCGCACTCCGGAGGGCGGCTCGAAGCGGGTCCGCAACGACAAGGCGACCCTCCTTGCCGAGACCAAGCTCACCGATCTGAACCGCCGCTTCGCGAGCTGGGTGTGGGAGGACCCCGAACGGTCCGACCGGCTGGCCGCGGACTACAACCGCCGTTTCAACTCCACCGTCCTGCGCAAGAACGATGGCTCCCATCTGACCGTCGACGGCCTCGACCCCGAGTTCGACCCGTACTCGCATCAGTGGGACTTCGTCCAGCGCGTCCTGTCCGCGGACGAGGGCTCTCTGTGCCCGTACCCGGTCGGTGCCGGCAAGACGGCCACGATGTTCATGACGGCGCTCAAGCTCAAGCAGCTCGGCCTGGTCGCCAAGCCCATGGTCGTCGTCCCCAACCACTTGTTGGAGCAGATCTCCCGCGACGGCAAGAAGCTCTTCCCCAACGCACGCATCCTCATGGCGGGCAAGAAGGACCTTGCGGACGCCCGCTCCCGCATGCTCTTCGCGGCCCGCTGCGCCACGGGCGACTGGGACGCGATCGTCATGACGCACAACTCCTTCGGCCGTCTGGGGGTCCACCCGGTCACCGAGGCTACGTACCTGGAGCAGCTGGCCAACGACTACCGCGAGGCCCTTGGCGCGATCGACGGCGACGACGCCAACCAGCGGCGGATCAAGGAGATCGCCAAGCAGGTCGACCGGTTCGACGCTCGCGCATCCGACCTGCGGTCCAAGGCCGTCGACGCCGGTGTCACCTTCGAGAACCTCGGCGTCGACTTTTTGCAGATCGACGAAGCGCACCTGTTCAAGAATCTTGCCCTGCCGGCCACCACCGAGGGCATGTCGCTCGGCAAGCCGTCCAAGCGGGCCACCGACCTGGACCTGAAGATCCTCGTCACCCGCGAGCGCACCGGCCGCGACAACGTCGTCGCCCTCTACAGCGGCACCTTCATCTCGAACTCGGTCCGCGAGATGTACGTCTTCAAGCACTTCACGATGCCCAAGCGGTTGGAACAGCTCGGGCTCGGCACTCCGGACGCCTGGGCCGCCAACCACATCAACTTCGAGACCCGCCCCGAGGTCGGCGTCGACGGGGTCAGCTTCCGCCTCAAGCGGCGGCCGGTGGACTACGTCAACGCCGATGAAGCCCTGGCCCTCTTCAACGAGGTTGCGGAGCTGCGCCCCCGCGAGGACTTCAAGATCGTGCGACCGGAGCGCGAGGAGCGCTTCGTGGAGATCGAGGCCACCCCGAACCTGATCCGGTACGTCGAAGGCATCTCCGGCCGTATCGACGACATCCAAAACGGCAAGGTCAAGCCGTGGCAGGACAACATGCTCAACGTCATCACGGACGGCCGCAAAGCCGCCCTGGACCTTGAGCTGGTCGGCATGGAACCGGACGGCCCCGGCAAGGCCGGGGCCGTCATCAGGAACGTCCTGGAGATCCACAACGAGACCAAGACCCTCAAGTTCCCCGACGATCCGGAGGACGTCGCGGGAGGACTGCAGGTCGTCTTCTGTGACCTGGGCACCCCGAGCAAGGAGCGGGGCAGTCAGGTCTACGGCAAGATCCGCAAGGGGCTGATCTCCGGCCTGCCGGAGGAAGGATTCCCCGGCATCCCCCGCGAGCGCATCCGGTTCATCCACGACTACAACAGCGACCTGGCCAAGGAGCAGTTGTTCAGCGACGCCCGCGCGGGCAAGGTGAGCGTGCTGTTCATGTCCTCCGAGAAGGGCGGGACGGGCGTCAACGTCCAGTCCCGTGGTGTCGCGCTGCACCACGTCGACCCGCCGCACAAGCCGTCGGAGTGGGAGCAGCGAGAGGGGCGACTCGACCGCCCGGGCAACGGGATGATCAAGCTCGACAAGCCGGTCAAGTTCATCCGCTACCTGGCCCTGAACTCCTTCGACAGCTACATGTTCCAGCAGCTGGAGCGCAAGCAGAAGCCGATCGTGCAGATCCTGTCGGGCCGCAGGGTCGGCCGCGTCATTCAGGAGATCGACGCCGTCGGAGCCGGCTTCGGGCAGGCCAAGGCCATCGTGGCGGGCAACCCGTTGCTGATGGAGCTGGCCGACGTCAACGGCCAGCTCCAGGTTCTGCTCAACGCGGCCGACGGCCACCGTCAGGCGCAGGGCCGCATGCAGCGCAAGGTCGAGATCCTTGACCAGGAGATCGGCCAGGCGGAACGCTCCCTTGCCCCCATGCAGGCCATGGCCGACGCGGTGGCCGCAGCCGACGACGACACATGGCGCACAGCCGACGGGCGCCTGGTCCAGCCCGATGACGTCCCGGCCGCGCTCGCGCAGTCCGCCCAGGGCGCGAAATCCACCCTGGACCTGGACGCCGGATACACCTGGCGCGGCCTGAGCGTCGGCTTCACCTGGCACCGCAAGCAGCAGTTCGGCAACCTGGCGTACGAGTCGTACGCGCACCTGGTGCTCCCCGGCGAACACCAGGTAGACGTCCGGCTGAACCTGCCCTGGTTCGGCAAGGGCCAGACCTGGCGCATCACCAAGGCCCTGGGAGAAGCCGCCGACGCCGCGGTGACCGCCCCGGAGGAGCTCCGCGTCAAGGTCGCCAAGATGCGCGCCTCGCTGGAGGACACCCGGCCCCACCTCGGCCGCCCCTTCGATAAGCACGCCGAGCTGGAGGACGTGCGCGCGCGCAGGGCCGCCCTCGAAGCGCAGATTGCGGAGACCGCCGTCTCCTCCGGCCGCGAGAGCCAGTCGGGCCCGCAGTTCGACCCGGGCGCCGCCGGCGCGGAGATGTCCGAGGTGGACATGGCGATGCAAGACGCCGCCGTCATGGTCGGCATGATGGGCGGCTCCGCCGTCGTCCGCAGCGAAGGACAGATCGTCGGCGCCGTCCGCCGCACCGCTGCCCCCGTGCCCGCAGACGAGCCACCCCTGCCGCACCTCGCCGACCCACGACGGTGGGACGAAGCCCTGCAAGCCGTCACCGAGGCGGGGGCCGCCGACAGCGACGTGATTGCCTGGGCGCAGGTTGACGGCAACGAAGGCGCCCGGTTCCGCGAGGCCTTCGCCGAGTGGACCCAGGAGTGGGTTCAGGAGTACGCGAACCGCCCCCAGGACCGGCCGCAATGGGTCCACGCCTACCTCGACGACCGCGCATACGCCACGCGGGACGTCTTGCACGCCGAGGCCGCGAAGGTCGTCTGGCAGCAGGCCCGGACCGCCCCCGACGCGGCTCCCGTCCCGGCGGGAGCGGCTGGGACCGAAGCCCAGACGCAGACGGAGCCCGCCCCGGAGCGCACCACCGCGCAGCCCGCCCCCGGCCCCGCCGCGGCCGAGGAGGCTTCACCACCGTCGATCCCGGCGCCGGCTGCCGAGCGGAACCTTGTGCCCGCCACTGACGAGGCCGAACCGCAGCCCGCGGCCGCCGATGCCCGCGACCTGACCGACCCCCAGCTGTGGGAGGAAGGCCTACGCACGCTCGTCCACGGGGCCGCCGGAGTTGAGCGGCTGGAGCAAGCCGCACGGGTCAACGACTCCAGCAACTTCCGGATCGTCTTCGCCGACTGGGCCGAGGACTGGCTGCTCGACCAGTACAACGGCCCCGACACCACACGGTGGCCGCAGTGGGCCCGCCTCTACTTCGGAAACGGTGACGAGGCGTACGAGAACCGCGAGCAGCTGCACACCGAGGCCGCGGCGGCCGTCTACACACAGCTGCGCGCCACCGAGATCTCTGCCGCCCCGGCAGGGCCCGCGCCGGTGCCGGCCCCGAGCCGGACGCAGGACACCGCATCCGTTGCGGCGGCCGAACCCTCCCCCCTGCGAGAGCTGATCGACGGCCTCGGCGACCGGGTCATGGTCGGGCACATCGACGGCCCGCAGGCGGCCCGCACCCACCAGTCCGCCGGGTGGGCCATCCGGGCCGTGCTCAGCGAACAGCAGGTGCTGGGGCTGGTGAGCGCGGTCGCCGTCGACGGCCAGCCTGTGAGCACGGAGCCCGGCGCCTCGCCCACCGAGCGGGTCCGCAAGTGGATCGCCGAGCAGCAGCAGGCGCCAACGGCTGCGTACTACGCCGACACCTCCAGCTCGTTGCCGCCCGCCCTGACCGGCAACGGAGAGGTGCAGCTGTCGACCAACGCCGAAGGGCTGACCATCGCCCAGCGGGACGTCTCCAGCACCATCTTGTGGGAGGAGCTCCCCGCCTGGATCGACGCCGCCGTCGCCCACGACACCGCCAACCGCTCCGCTTCCCTGCCCGCATGGCGCTACGGCCGGCTGGACCACGAACTGCACTTCCGGCGCGACGAGGACAACCAGGCCCGCGCCCTGGCGCTCAACGCCCTGTACCTCGCCCTGCGCGAGACCGCCCCGCCCAGCGACGACCAGCTCGCCGAATCCCGCGACCGCCACGGCCCGCGGGCCACCGTCGGGGGAGCGGACCCCGAGGAGCAGAGCCAGCCGGAAACGGAACAGACGTCTGAGCCGCTGCCCACCGAACCGGTACCGGGCGCCGAGGGATACACGTACTTGGAGACCAGCCGGACGGTGACGCTCTACCAGGACGCCGACCAGGTCGGCAGTGCGAAGTGGAGCTACAGCAAGTACCGGTACGAGGGCGACGTGCGAGGCGACGTTGTGCGCGGCACAGACGAGGCCGCCACCGTCGCCAAGCGCATGGCCCACCACCATGCCGCCATCTACGGCAGCAGTGTCCACCGTCCGCAGCTCGACGAGCAGGGCCGTGACCCGGTCTGGATCCTGCACAACGGCAGCGACACTCTGGTCTTCGGCGTGCGCCCGGAGGACAACACCGCCAAGGCGGCGATGTGGACCGGCGGAGGCTTCAAAGACTCGCGGCGGGCCGGAGGCTGGTACCTGCCCCGCACCTGGAAGGAACCGACCCGGCGGGAGCGGGTCGATACCGCCGTGCGGGTCCTTGAGGCCGCTGGCCGCACCGTTACGGTGTACACCGACCGTGAGGAGCGTCAGCGCGCCGAACAGCCCGCGCGGCTGCCGGTCCTGAACGTCACCCTGCCGGACCTGGCAGAGGTGCCGCGCCTCTTCGCCGCTGCGTCGTCGTATGCGGCGTATACCGACGCGACCGACATGCGGCTGGACGTCGAACGGTTGGACAGCGCCTTCGAGCGGTGGAGCCAGGCACCTACCGTTCAGGCCTACGTTAACCAGGATCACGACGCTCGCCCCGACGGTTTCGGCACCCCTGAGAACCCCATCGCCGAACTGCGTGTGGCCTACGCGCGGGCGAAGGCGGCCCCGAGCGGCTCCGACCTCGGAGGGCCGGACGAGAGCCTGCGCCGGATCTACGCGGTCGCCGTCTGGAGCCAGGCCCTGGAGCCTGCTGTGGACGAGGAGCTGCTCGGTCCCCTGCAAGAGGTATACACGGCGGCTCACCTTCTGACGGCCCGCTCACAGGCGACGATCGAGTCCCTCAACCGCCTGACCGCGCAGCCGGCGCCCACCGAGGAACAGGTGGTCGCCGTCCCTACCCCTGAGCTGAACGGCGCCTTCACACCCGAGGAGCCGACAGTGCAGGCCACGGAGCCGGACGGCGACGGGTACGGAACGACCAGCCTGTTCGACGAGTCCGGGCTGAACACGCCCGAGCGCGGCTCCGCCCCGCAAGAAGGCCCCGCCCCCGAGCCGGGACACGATCCCGAGGGCGCCCCCGAGGAGCAGATGACCGTGGTGCCCGAACCGACTCCGGGCCTGGTCGACGCCGATACCGACGAACAGCTAGACCTGTCTGCGGTGGAGCCCGACCCGCCCCAGAGCCAGCCGTCCGGCAGCGATGATCCGGGCCAGCGGAGCAACGAAGAGCCGCCGCCCGCCGAGCAAATGAACTTCGACATCGACGGAGCCACCCAGACCGAGCAGCAGCTCGGGCTGTTCGGTCCGCCTGAAGCGGCCGCCCCGGCCGAGGAGCAGCCGAGGCCGGCCGATGCTGGCCAGCCCGCTACCCCCGCCCCCGAGGCGCCTGCCGCCGCTTCCGCCCAGGGCGAGCCGTCACCGGCTCCCACCGCGAACGGCGGGCTGCGGACCTTCTCCTGGGGTCTCGTCGAGGGCGAAAGCATTACCTACCGGGGCCAAGGGGACGGCCGCTACCAGCTGACACTGCCCGGAGCCAGCTACCTCATGTTCTACCCCTCCGTCGAATATCGGCGGACGCACTACTCGGTGGCGCTCAACGACGCGCCGCTCGGGGTGACGCCGAAGCGGCTACGGCGATTCGAGGACCCGGAGCAGCTCGTGCCCTGGGTGCGGGCGCACGCCTCGAAGCGGCAGACGGGGTACGAGTTCCGAGATGGCGCCTGGATCGAGGTCTCGCCCACTGTTGTCACCGACCGGACGAACGAGGGCCCCGAGCCCGACGCGGCGCCCACTCCCCCAGCGGAGATGACCCCACCGCAGGTCTCCGCGCCAGCCGCCGAAGAGATGCAGCTGGACCTCTTCGGCGCCCCCAACGCCGAGCTCGACCGGACGGAAACGGACGAGGAGACGGCGCCTGGGCAGCCTGACCCGCAGACCACGCCACCTGGGCCCGAGGAGTCGACCATGACCGCCGAAACGGAGCAGGAAGCCCCCGCACCCCAGGTCGAGGCAGGCCCGAAGGAGAGTCCAACGGAGTCCACCAGCGCAGCGGCAGGCGATGCGGAGCCGGTCGGCGACCCCGGCGTCGACCAGGCCCACGACGTCAACTTGGACCGGGCGCCGGTGGCGCCCGAAATCCCGGTGGTCGCGACCGTCGAGGAGGCCGAGCCGCAGGGCACCCCGACCCCCGGCCTTCACGACCCTCTCGACGCCTCCGTGCTCGAAGCCGTACTGGAATCCGCCGCCCGCGACGCCGGCGGCGGAAAGCCGGAACCCGAGCCCGATCCCGCAGAGCAGGATCACCCCGAGCCTGTTTCCGACCCGCCGCAACGAACCGCCGACCCGCAGAACGCGCCGCCTGCGGCGCAGGACCCCATGGAGGTACCCGCGATGGCCACACCAGCAGACCAGTCAAACGGCCTTTCCGATGTGCCCGGGCAACCAGTCGACAACCGTCCCCGTACGGCTCCGCGGACAGTAGTTCAGCGGCCGGCGCACCTACCGACCCCTGTCGTATACCTTCCCCAGCGCGGTCCGCTGGCAGCTGACCCCGCACCGCCCGGCGAGGCCGGTCACGACCTGCCCGAGCCCCCGGACAGCGTCGACTGGCCGGAGTTCGAAGAAGCACTGGCGGCCTGGGACGAGCTCGGCCTCGTTGTCCCGGCTGCGGAGGTCCGCGCCGCGGTAGCCGCGGACGTGGCCGTACTGAGCCAGCGGGCGGAGTCGCCAGCAGCGGCGGAGCCCGCGCCGGTAGCCGGCGCACCCGGCGGCCCGGACCCGGCGGTTCCCGTGGCCGCTCCCGCGTCGCCCGTCACACCACCAGCGCCCGCGGCCGCTCCCGCGTCGCCCGCCACACCTGCTTCGCCGCCCGCACCCGCCGTGGCACCGGCCGTTTCGGATGCGGAGGCGGCCGTCGGTACCGCCTTGGCCGGGGCTGACGCCCACGCCGAGAGTCTCGAAGGCCACCCCGAGTGGCAGCGAATCCAGAGCGTCCGCGGCGCCCTTGGACACGTCTGGGACGTGATGAAGGAGAAGGCCGGCGCCTACTGGGACACCCTGCGCGCCGACGTGCGGTTCCAGGGCTTCTGGAAGACGGCGGCCATCCGGGCCTGCGAGGCGATCTCGGTACACGCGGCGGCCCTCGCGAATCGCCTCCGCCCCGGCACAGGAGACCTTCCCGCCGCCGACGCCCTGCTGAGGCTCTCCGACGCCACCATCACCTACAGCACCGTCGCGGCCGCCGAGGCTGCCTCGACGCCTGCGCGGCCGGTGGCGGAGAACGCGCCCGACGCCGCCGAGCCGGCGATGCAGCGGCTCGTCGAGCGGAGGACCCCGACGGCGTACGCAACCCGCGACGACGCCGTACGGGCCGCCGAAGAGGTCACGGCCCGCTTCCAGAAGTGGATCAACACCCCCATGGGGCAGGAGGCCGTCGGCTCCAGTCACATGAGGGTGATGGCCTTCCGGGACGCCTGGCGACAGCTCCCGCCGCACGACTCCGGGCCTGGTCCTGCCGTCGGCCCGTACGGTGCGGTCGCCGAACGTGCCCAGGCTCTCGTGGCCATTGCCGTCAGGTCAGCCCGCTTCGCCCCCGCAGACGTCCAGGCCCTGCAGGGCCTGGCGCAGGCGGCCGAGAATCACTCGGCCCGCCTCTCGGTGACCCTGCCGCCCGGGACAGCAAGGCCAGCCCAGCGGGCGGCCGCGCCGGCCCCGCGGGTTGCCACTCCCACGGCGCCTGCAGCCCGCACCCCCCGGGCATCGGCTTAGACCGACGGCTGTGCCGGGCAGCAGCTGCCCGGCACAGCCACCCGCAAGGGCGTGACCACCAACTACATGGCGGAGCGCAGCATCCCTGCCGTCTTGGCCATGGCGGCCTTCGTCGACTCGTCGGCAGCAGTGCGCGCGGCGTCCTCCAGCAGCAGGGTTGCCGCCTGGAGGAGCCCGACGTGCACAGGCACGGTCTCCAACCCGGTGAGCGCGGCCATGGCCTGGTCGGTGGCGCTCTGCGGGATGAGGGTGCTGACGCCGCGTCCGACGCCCCGCTGGGACTGCGTTGGTGTACTCACCTGGCAATTCTCGCGGGTCCGAACGTGGCCGCTCTCGCCGGATGGACTGAAAACCCGGCTGCGTTCTGATAGCACCGTCAGATCAGAGGAAACCAGGAGGGGACGCAGTGACCGAGCAGAGCACCGCCGAACAGCAGACGTCCGGCTTCGACCACCCCATCGTCCGCGCGATGTCCGACTTCATCCAGCACCTCCACGACCACCCTGATGACGTCGCAGCCTTGGAGACCTTTATGGGGCTCATCAGCAGCATTCAGGTTGGCGTAGGAGTGCTCGGAGGACAGCACAGTCCACAGCCCGAACGCCTAGCTGAGGCCTCGACGGGCGCCCACCTCAAGCTTCTCGACGCCTACCACGCGCTCAAGTTCGCCAGCGGCTTCCTGCACGAAGCCCACCGGCACGCCCAGGCCGAAGCCGTGCGGGTCAACTACGTGAGCAGCGAGTTCCGCAAGAACATCGAGATCACAGCGCGCTTCTTTACCGAGACCTACCAGGTCTTCGCCGGGAAGGAGATGCCTGCTCACCAGGTCCAGGCCATCAAGGTCAAGAAGGACTACACGGCCTGGTGCGAGGCCAACGCGATCAAGCCCCTCTCCGACGAGAAGTTCCAGCGCTTCCGCCGGTTCCCGTCCAAGGTGGACCGCAGCACCGGGACCCAGTACGTCCTCGGGATCGAGCCCAAGTCGGTCATCCCGGCTCCATCGAACGGCGCCTAGGAAAAGGCGCGTCCCGATAACGCTGAAGGCTCCCACCCGGGATGATCGCCGGGAGGGAGCCTTCCTGTTTCCGCACCCCTCAAGGGCAGGTCAACCGCCTCTCCGACCTTCGATTCCGGTGTTCCCGCCGTTCGCGTTGCCGTCACAGTTATGGCAACGCGAACGGTTCAGCCGAGATCTTTGATGCGGTGCGGGGCGACTGGAGCCGGGAGTGCAAACGGGCGCTTACCGCTGCCGCCACGGCGCGCGAAGCCAGCAGTCCTGTGCCGCGGCGGGGCCTGCCGGAGCTGTTTCGCCACCGTCGAGTCGGCGGCCACCCATTTGAACGCGAGCGGCCTTACTGGCGCAGCCCTGGCCGGCGCCCAACCACCAGGTCGGTCGGGACGTGCGCCCGGGGCAGGGCCCGTTGCGGAGCCTGAACCGGTTTCGCGGTGACCCACTTCTGTTCCTGGGCGATCGACCGATGGGCGGCCGCGTCGAGCATGGCGCGTGGCACGGGAGTGCCCGCGCTCTGCGCGGTGGCCAGGAGGGCGGCTGCGCCCTTCTGTTCCGCGCCCATCACCGCCGAGTAGGCCTCGGTCAGTGACTCGACCTGTCGGGGGTGGACGGGGTAGAAGCGCCTGTCCTTGTCGAGGGTGGGGGGCCGGTAGTCGGCGGAGTTGGTTACCAGGCCGGTCTCTGCCCGCCGGACGACCCAGGGGGCGGCGGCGGCCATCTGCCAGCCGGTGGCGGAGAGCCGGTACGCCGAGGCGGCCAGGGCGCCCTCTCCCCCGGCATCGGCGACGATGTCAGCGGCCGGCCGGGCCGCTCCCGGCGGTTGCTCGGGAGTCCACTGGGGGCCGAACAGCAGTTGGCCCAGGCGTACGGCACTGGTCCGGGAGATCACCACGGCGGGGTGGGGGTCGGTCGACGGCATCTGGACGGCCTTGCCCTGCTGGACCTGTGCGTAGCCCGGTGGCGGGAGCCGGGGATGCTCCCGCGGGTCACCGGTGTCCACGAGGTCCTCCCATGCGTCAGCGGCGGCCCTCCAGGTCTTTGAGGACTCCCTCAGTGCCGTGGCGGCGTTCTTGAGGTTGTCCCGGACCGCGCCGTCCGCTGTGTCCTGCGCGACGTGCAGCAGTGTCCGTCCCGCCAGCAGCCGGCCCATGGCGTTCCAGCGGGAGAGCTGCTTGAGGTCCGAGCCGCTCAGCCGCTGCTCCGAGCGGTCGTGCAGAGCGGCGTACGCGGCGCGGGAAAGCCGCTCACTGTCCTCGGCAAGGCGAGCTGTTACGGCACTGGTCGCATCCGTTGCCGCGGCCTGGACCGGTTCCACGGGCAGGGCGGCCGGGAAGCTGGCCACGTCGTGATCGGCGTCGCGGGTCGACGCCCGTGCGTAGACGGACGCATGGTCGAGGGAGGTTCTGGCTTGCTCGAAGGCATCGATCGCGCCGGGATGCTCGGCTCCCTGAGCGAGCCGGTGCACGACGTGCCCTGCCTCCCAGGCGACCTCGGAGTACCGCCTGGCGAGATAGTCGAAGGCCTTCTGGTGCCGCAGAAGGTAGGCGTAGGGCGTCAGCGGGGCACGGTCGGGGCCGAGATGGCTGTTGATCGTGTCGCGCACGGCGCCTATGGCCTGTGTCGCGGAAGCGATCCGTTCCGCAGCCGGCCCGCCCTCTCCTTCCTGCGGGGACAGGTATCGGCGAGCGGTGGCCAGCGATTCCCGTGCACGCCCCAGGCAGTCCTCCAGGTTCTGCTCCGCCCTGGTCAGGTCCCGCTCTTCGGTCGTCGGGGCAGGCGTGTACGCCCGCGGACCGAGGCCCTTCTGCACTTGTGCCAGTAAGCCGTCGACTTCGCCGGCCAGGGCGGCCCGCTCGTCAGCTGTGACGGACGCGAGCGGAGTCTGCGCCACTTCCTGGAGGCGGGCGACCGCGACGTCGAACAGCTCCCCGAGTGTCGCCACCTCATTGCCCCCGGACTGCGGCCAGTGCCGCGGCGGCGCCGGACGCCAGGTCCTTGACCTGTCCCAGGGCGCGCGAGGTTCCTTCGTCTGCCGTCTCGGCGGCCGACAGACGCGTCAGTGAACTGCTGACGTGTTCCAGGAGTCGTACGTACGGGGCGAGCCCTGCAGGGCCGGGCTCAGGCGGCGGAGCCGTGACCGGCCTGCCGGTCTCCGGGAGTGGGAGGCGATCCCGTCCCTCCGAGCATTTTTGCGCGGCGATCATCGCCTGAAGCTCGTCGCTGTCTTCGTCGAACGTGATGCTGTCGCACAGCCCGGTGGTCATGCTCAAGACGTCCCAGGCCGCCGCCAGGACCGCGGCTGCGTCTTCGGAGTCCAGCTGTGTGTCGAGCCTCAGCAGTGCTGATGTAGACATCAACATCCCCTCCTACGTGTCGGAATGGGGATGATCGTCCCACCCTGATCGCGACCGGCGAGCCGGTCTGTGGATAAGGCCCGCCTTGTGGATAACCCCGACTGGACACCTTGGGGTGCGTCCCCCGTCGGTGGCGGATTAGGAGCTTGGCCGTGTCGCCACCTGGGGTACCGGCATTGACTGGCCATGAACACCATCAAGCAGGCAGCGGTGGCCGCGCTGGCCGTGGCCGCGGTAGCGGCACCGGCCGCCACCGCGGCTACGGCTGCGCCGGCGCTGCACTACAAGTGCGCCAGCAGCACGAAGGACATCGACGACAACAGCTACGACGGGCCCTGGCCCGACAACTGGAAGGTCACGGTGAAGACGTGCGCGGCCCGGTCCGGGAACACGGTCTACGCCTACGCCGAGGCCCGGTGGGACGGCCCCGGCTTCTATCCCGTGGACGATCCGACGATCTTCGATGGGGCGAAGTTGCGGTTGCAGATCAAGCAGTCCCGCCAGGGCACCGACCCGGTGGTGATCGAACGCGACTTCACCGGTATCGAGGACCGGCTGGAGGACAGCACGTCCAGCGCCGACTACGACGGCCGCTACCGGTCGGGCACCATCAGCCACCGAGCCGGCGCGGGGGCGCTGGCGGATGCGGTGCTGTTCCTGGACTGGCAGGGCGACGGACGCGGCTACCAGCGTCACGAGTACACCGGATCCCCCACCGTCTGACCATCAGGCGCTGGGGCTGTCCAGGGCCCTCACTACTGCTCTCACTCCGCGCCGGGCCCGGGCTTCAGGCGGCGGCAGAGGGGCCCTGGGGAAGAGCTTCCGGGTGCCCAAAGCCTTGGTGACGTTCCTCGGGCGTGATCGTTTGCCAGCGCATGAAGCCCATGCCGCGCATCCTCACTGTTGCCTTGTTGGCAGCCGTCTCGCTTGCTGTCGCCGCCCCCGCCCACGCCGACGAGCCCAGTGGGCTTGGCGACATCACCGCCGACAAGGTGCCCGAAGCAGCCCTGGCCGGGGCCGCCGGGCAGGCCAAGCCCAATGTCCCGTTCGGGGCCGCCAAGTTCGTGCAGGATCGCGCAGGGGAGGCCTTCGCCAAGGTGCAGGGAAAGAAGGAGGCGGTAGTCAACTCATAGGCGGCCGTCGTCCGTGTGGCTTTGTACACGAGTAGCGACGTCGTTTTGACGCGTCATTCGGAGTCGCACGCTCGCGCGAATAGGCGGTGTTCACGAGAACGGGAGGCACCTCGCGGGCCCTCCCGCGGGCCGGGTGGAGGGTACGCGTCGGTTGGGCCGCGCCCCGCCGGGCTTCGGCGTCTTGGTGGCGCGGGACCGGGCGGCCAGGCCGCTCCGGGGGACTCCATCCCACGGCGTCGGGACTGCGTCACACACGGTGCCAACGCCGTGGCTACGAGGAGGCGGCTTTTCGGTCTTGGGCTTACTGCGCGCGGGGCACAGCGTCGAAGATCACAGTCATGTCGGCCGTGTAGAGCCCGTTCCGGGTGTCGAGCGGGCGTGCGGCCACGATCGTCATGTCGGCTTGGGTTCCGGGAGTGGAGGTCGCGTCGTCCACGACCTCTTGAGGGAGTGCGGTCAGCGTCACGCCGTGGGACTTGGTGGTCAGTGCGATGGCATCGGACCCGTTGTAGAGGGCGGCGGGTCCTCCTTCGATGTAGGCGTGGATGCTGCCTGCCGTTCGGGCCTGGATGGCGCCGGCTTCGTCCTGGGCGCGGGCCAATTCGACGTGGCCGTTGGGGGAGGCGGTGTCGATGAGGCCGGGGAGATCGGCGGCGAGGCTTGCGGCGAGGTCGCCGGGCTCGCGGCCCAGGGATTCGGCGGCTTGGGCGAGCCGGTCCTCCCCGATGGCCCGGGTGATCTGTTCGGCGGTCACGGGCTCGTTGGGTCCGGAGCTGATCCAGGACCGCAGCTGCGGTTCCAGACCGGCGTCCGAGAGGCCCTTCACCGAGATCGGCACGGTTGTCGGCGTGGCCACGCCGTCGTTCACAGGATCGGTCATGCGGGGATCTTTCCCGCCCACGCAAGATCAAACGCAAGGTGGATCTGACCTCTGCAAGGTCCACTGCTACGAGACAGCCCCAGCAGGCCCAGGTGCTGTCGAAACTCGTGAATATTTCGGCCAGGCTGCGACTCCCGAACCGATGTCGAAGTGCTGCCCGTCCTCGTGAACAAAGCCATCCGTGCCTTGAGCGGTTTGCGGTGACTACCTGTCGCAATCCCCGTCACTCGCGGGGCCCGGCGCCTCGTCCTGGCCGTGGCGGAGGATCGGCAGAAGGGTCTCGGCGGCGTCGCACCCGGTGCACGCCGCCGTGCCGGGCCGCGAGAGAGCATCGAGCGCTGCCATCGTCTTCACCGCTACCGCGCTGTCGGTGGCCAGCCGACAGCCCTCGGCGTGGACGGTGGCGGCCCGGCTGCGGGTCCGGCCGTCGAGGAGCCATGCCCACCGGCTGGCGGACGCTGCCGCAGTGGTGGGCCTTGGGGTCTTCGGGACCCCGTCCAGGCTCACCCCGGGGATCGGGCGCAGCTGGTCGGAGGTCACCCATGTCCCGTACTCGGCCGCCTCGACGCCGCCGCCGTACTGGTGGAGAGGCAGTATTCCGATGCTGCGCTATTCCTTCCTGCGGTCTGCCCTTGTGGGTCTGTTGGTCTTCGGCTGGGTGGACGGGTCACTGCACGGCGGCCGCCCGCCAAGGTGATCACCATGGGTGACGGCCAGGCCTGGCAGTCCTCCCCGTTGTTCGCCTCTGGGCATTCCGAGGTGACGTTTCAGCTGACCGTGTTGTTGTGCCTGGTGGGCCCTCGTCGACGTGGATCGTCGGTGCGCTCTCAGGGAGGGGCGGGGCCAGTACGAACGAGCCTGGAGGCCCCGCGATGGGCAGGTACCACTTCCGGCCGTCGTCGGTGAATTCGAGATCCAGGGACCAGCGCTGCGCTGGACCAGGCGGCTTGGCATTCAGGAGGAGGCGCAATTCGATCGTGTCGCCGCGGCCGAGGTCCAGTTCCAGGCGCTCGTCCGTGGCGGGCTCTCCGAAACGGGTGGTGGCGCCGTTGGCGCCTAGGGCGACGTCGAGCCACTGCCTTTCGTGGCCGCTGAAGTCGACGTAGTCCCGGGGGCATTCAGCGCTGATATGGGTACGCGTCACAACCCTGGGGTGGCCGTGGGCGCGGGCGCGAACACCGGTGATCGCCAGGCTCTGGGTGCGTTCCGACACAAGGAAGAACCTGATCTGCAGGCCGGTCGGCGCTGCTCCCAGCTGGCGCAGCCACGTGCGTACCGCAGGTTGGCAGGCATCGCGGTCTGGAGGGATGCCTGTCTCCTCAGCGGAGGTGGGCACCACCCATTGCCCGTTGACCATCACCACCACATCACGTATCACCACCGCCGGGCCCGGTGCGCGGCGCGGCCACCGGTCCTGCGGCCACGTGCCGATAGCCCATCCCAGGAGCGCACCCAGGACAGCCAGGGCGCCGATGAAGCAGACTGTGCGTATACGGTCCCTGCTGTCACCGGCGTTCATCGGGCACCCGCCTTCCTTCCTGCCAAGTGAAGACGGGCAGACCGCTGGAGTCGGTGATCTGGAACGGCTTTCCGTTGTCGTCGATCATCGTCGTGCCGGACTCCTTTCCGTCGGTCCAGCGCAGCTCCACCTTCCACGCGCAATGGCACTTGCCGGGGTTCACGTCGATGAGCAGTGTGGCCGGGTCGGATGCAGTGGCTGTGTAGGGGAACTTCAGTTCGTCCTTGCGGAAGCCTTCCTTGAAGTCGCCGACCGGTACCCAGTAGGGCGGCCTAGCAGCGAAATTGACGCGTCCGACGTGGTAAGTGGGGCTGTCGCCGCAGGCTCCGGCCAGGCTGATGTGGGTGCCGCGGATCGGCGGACGGCGCTCCACGACCCGGAAGCGGATGTCGTGGATGATGATGGCGCGCTCGTCCCTGGCGCGGGCGCTGATGTAGAGGGTGACCGGCCCGGCGGGGGCGGCCCCGAGGGCGGGCGGGTCCTCGTCCCAGGTCTTGCCGTCTTTACGGATCCCCGTGCCGGGGGGCGTGTTCATGATCGGGGCGGCGGGGGATTCCGGGTACACCCAGCCGGGAGCGTTGCAGCCGTCCCCGTCGCCCTGCTCGACGTGCACGCCGAGAATCGGCCCCTTCTCGTCCTTGATGACGACCTCGCGGTTGTCACCAGAGACGATGCGGATCACGGTCGTCCCGACGTCGGTGAGAGCATTTGTCAGCAGACTCACCACGGCCGCGGTGACAGACGCGACAACGAGGCCCCACAGCCAGACACTCACCCGCTTCCACGGCGGCGGCCGCGGGGCATTTTTCTCGGCCCGCTCGTCGGGAGCCGGCGTATTCGCATTCATGGACAACCACCGAAAGCCGTCGGACCCCGCACGGGCCCATCCTGGGCCGTGCCCGCGTGCCGGGCGACGTGGGCGCGTCCAAACGGGTGGTCACCGCTGTTGAGGGGGCAGACGGTCTCGACTCGCCACCGTGCCCGCAGGCTTCAATCAGGTAGCCGATGTGGATTGGTCGTCCCTGGTCTCGTGGGGTGTCGGTAGTGACAGTCGGCTGCCGTGAGGTGCCCTCATTTACGGCGGTCTGCCACAGGGGCACGCCGATGCGGTACATCCACAAGCCGCTGTCGAGCTGCTGGCGTTCGTAGAGCCGTACGCGCTCGATCTGCTGTCCGTCCGGCAGGAGCAGCGTTATCGGCACGGGCGGTGGTGCAGGGTCGGTCACGGTCAGGTGCGGGCGAGCTGCTCCTGCCGGGCCTGCTGGCACGGCTTGCACAAGGGGTTCCCACCGTGGCCGTAGCGGCATGTTTGCTGGTGGCACCGCGCGCAGGGTCCGGTCTGACTTGGGGCCCAGGTGACCGGTACGACCTGCGGGCGGGGCTTGGTGATGGTCTGCTCGCTCATGCTGCCTGCCGTTCCGTCGGGGCGGAAGCGTGGTTGCGGGCGGCGCGGCGCAGCTCGGCACCGCCGGCCCGCCAGTCGGCGGGGCCCGCCCAGGAGGGATGGGTGCACAGGCGCCCGGAGAGGTCGATCAGCCCGCGCCGCAGCGTGGTCGTACCGGCTCCGGCGGCCGCCTGCGCGAGATCCGCGTAGGTCTGCTGCCAGGCCCTTTGGAGGGCGAGCAGGTCATCGGGGAAGCGGAACGGTGCTCTCACACTCCAAGTGAAACATGTGTTCGATTTTCTTCGCCAGTGGCCCGCCAGGGTCAGCGGCCGTAGGTCTGGTGGCACAGCGCGGTGACGGCCGGGCTGGTGACGCCGTGCGCCGCGCGGCACAGCTCCGCCATGTTCGCGCCGCCTCCGGCCGCAGGTCGCACCGGGCCGTGCGGTGCGGGCGTGCGGCTGCTCGGCCGCGCCTTCGCTTTCGTCTTGGGCTTGGGCTTCGCTTGGGAGTGCGGGGCCGGCCTCGGCAGGGCGGCTCGACGGGGCCGGGCCGGTCCTGGCCCGGCCGTCCGGTGGGGCGCGGACCGGGCATGTCGAGCCTCGCCGGATGCATCCCGGGCCGCGGCTGCAGGGCGGTAGGGGCCGGACCTGGCGTCTGGCTCAGGAGCAAGGCCGGCCGGGGCGGCAGACGGCAGGGGGGAGAGCGGCAGTGCCGTCCCGGCATCGAGCCGGGCAGGCCGGGGCGCGGCCGGGTGTTTGTGGTCTTCGGGCACCACGGCGCGGGTGCCGGCGGGCGGGGCCGGGGTGGTGTGGACGGTGACACACCCGGAGGCCGCGAGCAGGGCGGCGAGGATTAGAGGCAGAGACCAGCGGCGCATGCCGTCACCGTGGCGCACCCGCGCCTGTCAGCGTCCCAGCAGCCCCGACGCGCCCCTCGGACGGATGACGCGCCCAGGCGTCCATCGGGCCGGGCCCACGTGATCCGGCAGACCCTGGAAGGGGGCGACCGTGAGGAGAGGAGGTCCGGGGTGACGCTGAGACCACCGGTTGAGCCCATGCTGGCCCAGGCCGCAGAGTCGGTACCGGGCCCGGGTGTGATCCGCGGCGGTGTGGCGTTCGAGCAGAAGCTCGACGGCCACCGGGCCCTGCTGTTCACCCCGACTGAACGGGGCGGCCGGGTGCTGCTCCAGACCCGGCGCGGATCGCTGGTCCAGGACCGGTTCCCCGACCTCGTCGCCGCCAGGCAGCAGCTGCCGGGCGGCCTGGTCCTGGACGGCGAACTGCTGGTGTGGGATCCCGAGGCCGGCGCGTTGTCATTCGAGGCGTTGCAGCGCCGGTCCGCCGCCCGCGGCCGCAGCGCCCCGGGCCTCGCCGCCCGGTGGCCGGCCTACTACGCCGCGTTCGACCTGCTGCAACTGGACGGGGCGGAGCTGCTGAACCTCCCCTACCGGGAGCGCCGCGCCCGCCTGGAGACCCTGTTCACCGAGCACGGACTGACGGCCCCATGGACGCTCGTCCCGATGACGACCGATCCGGTCAAGGCCCAGGAGTGGCTGGGGTCCTGGACCGACGTGTCCGGCGTCGAAGGCATCCTGATCAAGGGCCTGAACCAGCGCTATCTCCCCGGCTACCGCGGGTGGACGAAGATCCGCCGCCGGGACACCACAGAGGCGATCATCGGCGCGATCACCGGCACCCTCGCCCGCCCCCAGCTGCTCCTCCTCGGCCGCCACGACCCGGCGGGCCGGCTGCGCGCGGTCGGCCGAACGGTACCGCTGCGCCCGGACGCGGCCCAGCAGGTCGGCGAGCACCTGGCCGCAGCGGGCCCCGAGCATCCCTGGACCGGGCTGCGGTTTACCGCGGCGTGGGGGAGCCGTGACGTTCTGGACGCGGTGCTGGTCCGGCCGGATCTGGTAGCGGAGGTCAGCGCCGATCGGGCCGTTGACCGGGGCGTTTTCCGTCACCCGCTGCGCTTCAAGCGGCTGCGCGTGGACGTGACGGTGGAGGACGTGCCGCGGTTCGGAGATGGCACGGCCGCGGCCGCTGGCTGAGTGGCCCCCTGGGGCCAGGGCCACCCTCACCGTGACCAAAGAACAGCCAGTTAGCGGTCGAACCGGACTGACTGGCTTGAGCTGCTCAGGGGGCTTGGCCGACTACCTCAGCCGCCTTGCCGTTGTTCGCCGTGGCGATCTGCGTCGTGCTCAGTGGTCGCACAACCGCTGGGCCTCGTCTTCGGCGGGTTCTGCGGCAGGTGCTTCGTACTCGGCAAGTGCTTGGTACTCGGCAAGCGCTTCGTACGCTTCCTCTTCGGCAAGCGTCTCTTCCTCTTCGGCACGCCTCACGGCTGCCTCGATACGAAGCCTGAGCTTGGGCACGCCGTCAGCGATCATCTCCTCCACGGCTGCTTCGGAAGCAGTGGCGGGGAGTGAGTCGTGCAGCAGGTGCCGGAGGGCCTCCCCAAGGGAAGAGGTGTCCGTGTCCGGGCGAGGTGCGGTCCGCTCCATGGCGTCCACGCTACCCCCGATCCGGGTTGCGTGACCTCTTCAGGCAAGCTGGACAGTCTGTGCCAGAAGTTTCCAAAACGTAGATTTGGATGTACCCGAAGGCCGCTGCTCGGCAGGCCACCCTGGGTTTCGGCGACTGCGAAATGTACTGGCGGTGCCAAAAGTCGTTGTAAATGTACTCGTAGTGACTCTGTGTGACGGCAGCTTCCCAGTTGTGCCATTCGTTGAAGTAGTCGATCACGAGGTCTTCGGCCGGGTCGGAGCTGTCGAAGAAGAGACGCTCGCGCTCGCTCATCGCCGCCCTCCCTCACGCTTGGGTGGGTCAGGCAGCTTGCTCTCGACATTAAAGAGCCGGTACATCTGCTCCCTTGCGATGACGCCGGCCGTCGCACCCACCACCGCTGGGACGAGAATCCACCCCACGAGGCGCAAGCTGACGGCTAGCGCTTGCTGGCACGGTGAGAGGCAGATCGGTGGGCTGAACGGGTTTGCCAGGCCGATCATGAACTGGGTTGCATAGCTGACCGAGATTTGCCAAGCGGTCACGCCCCACAGCACGGCAAACGCGGCAAACCACCAGAAGGCCTTCGATCTGACCCAAGTCACGATCGGGCGATTCCACCAGTCCCGGATCGAGGCCGCCGCCCGGGCACGCTTCGTCACCTTCGGTCGCTCGCGTGGAGCGACAGGGGATTCCATGATCAAAGGTTAAAGCGGGGTGCCTGAGCGCGCCTGTCCGGCGCTGCGGTGCCGATGAGCGAGGCCGTTTCATAGGTGGGCCCCGTTGCAACATCACGCAGCTAGGGCATCCATGCAGCCGCTGCGTTTCACGGGGTCGTTTCCTTCCAGTCGGCCTACGAAACGCACTCCTGAAACGGGCCTTGAGCTGCGCGAAAGCCAGCGGCGACGAGCAGGTCGACTTCGAAGAAGCTCTCGCGGCCATGCGCCGAGCCAGTCAGGGCGTGCGGATCACTGCTCCCGAGACGAACCACTGCACCAGGGCAGCGGCAAGGTGGACTCCCGCCCTGGCGGCTTCCAGGGTCTCGGGCACGGTTCCGCTCTGGGCGCCGTGGCGCGAGGTCTGCCCCTCCCACAGCGTGCGCATCATCGCCTCGACCGGGGCGACCGGGTCGCCGGCCGGGCTGGGGATCGCGGTGGTGAACTTGTGCCGGGCGTTCCTGATCTCGCCGAGCATCGTCCCCAGGGTGGCCTTCGCGTTGTTCGGCTGGATGACGGAGTGTGCTGCGGCCTCCACCGCCTTGATGGATTCGCTGTACGCGCGCACCGGATCAGGGCTGCGCCCGTAGGCCGCCTGCCACGCCGTTGCCAGGTGGTCGGCGGCCGATCCGGCGGCGGGGCTGGCCGCCGCGTCGGCGAGGGTCTGGCGTACCGCGTCGCGGACGGCCGGGGTGACCCGTATCTCCAACCCGTCCTCCTCCTCATTGACCCGGTAGGCCGACCCGGCGTCGTCGAGGAGCTCACTGAGCCTTTCGACTCTCGCACCGGTCGCGAGGCCGGTGTGCAGTACTTCGTCCACCACGTCCAGCAGCTGGACGCCTGTCGTCCCGATGAGGGGCTTCACGTACTGGGGGTCCTGGTAGCGCGGGTCTGTGAACGGCGGGATGCGCAACCGGACGCAGACCGGGGCAGCGACGTGCTCTCGCGACGAGCCGCCGGAGGTGAAGACGCCGCGCACCCAGATCTGGAGCGGCACGAGCAAGTGCTTGGGCACGTCCTCGAAGGGGCCGTCGTGTTCCGGAGCGGCAGCCAGGCCGGTACGGACGGAGAAGCGCGGGCGGGGCGTGGTCGTCATGGCGGAACGGTAGCGGTGGACGAGGTTGTTGGTAATGACGGCTATTCATGAGGGGCGAGTACCCTCCTCCGCAGAACGCGTGAGACCGGCCAGTCCGTGCGCAGTCGCTCTCTCGTAGCCTGTCGACGTGACCCGCCATACACCGCCGCGACCAGTGGACGTTGAGCAGCTGTTTCCCGAGGTAGCACCCCTTCGGAAGGAGACCGTGCGGCTTCACCCACGTGTGGGTGAGCCGACCAGCCAAGACAGCTCGGTCGGAGGCCCGCTGCTGTGGCCGGCCGAGGAGGCCTGGCCGTTGTGCCCCGAGCACGAGGGGTCGCCGATGGTGCCGGTTGTACAGATCTACCGCACCAGCGTTCCTGGCATCGTCCCGTTTCCCGAAGGGTGCGATCTACTCCAAGTTCTGTGGTGCCCACGGAAGCACAGCGGCCATCGTTGGGTCCTTCCGCACGTCCAATGGCGAAAGGCGGGCTCGGTCGGGAAGGTGCTGGAGACTCCTCCAACCCCGGCTGAGCTGTGGGAGAACTACGTCCCACGTCCCTGTGTGGTGCATCCAGAGCTGGTGACGGAGTACCCCTATTGGGATCTTCATGACGACATGTGGGACGAGTTGGAGTTCCGATTCTTGGACCTGGACCAGGAGACGGGCTGGGACTACCAAAGCCACCTCTCCACCGCGCCCGGGACGAAACTGGTTGGATATCCCGGCTGGTGCCAGGACCCAGAGTGGCCGGAATGTACCGAATGCGGGAATCGAATGGAACACCTACTGACAGTAGAGAGCACGGAAGCCGACGCCGTGTCCCGGCGTGCCTGGACCCCGGTCGAAGAGGGGCACACTCCCTCCGCGGGCCCGAACCTGGTGCTGGGCGACCTGGGTGGTGTCTACCTCTTTGAGTGCCACGTCTGCCCTGGGCGTCCATTCACACAGCGCTACGACTGCCCGTAGTGCACGAGGCCTGGCCCCGTTTCCTACGAGTTCACGAATCATCGGAGCCCACGGGCCAGCGCAGGGTCGCATAAGCCAAGTAGTCCGTTCCGGCTCGTTCGGCGTAGCGCATCGCGGTCTTGGGATTGATTCCGAGAGCGTCGGCGAGGACGGACGGCGGTGCGTGGCGGACCATCTGCATCCAGGCTCTGGAGCGCGTGGCCATGGCGGGGATACCGCTTTCGCGGAGGATCGCCGCGACGGAGTAGACGTGCATCGTTCGACCGGGCATCCGGCCGGGGAACGCCAAGGGAGAATGCGGATTCGCCGCCGTGCTGAGGCCGGGACGTGAGGCGAGATGGAAGCGGATCACAGCGGCGGCTGGCTCGGGTACGTCCGTCCAGTCCTTGCCGAGTTTGACCTGTAGCCCTTCCTGGCCTTCACGGAACTCGTCCATGCGCATGGTGACGATCTTGGAGACCGGCTGTCCGAAGAGCACGAGCATGATGCCGATGGCCCTGTGTGCGGTGGGCAGAGTTTCATGGAGAAGGAGAGCGCGAAGCGCTTCGATGTAGTCCTTCTCGCTGGCCAGCGGGCCGTTCCCGTGTGGTTGCCAGGGAACTGCGATCTTGCGGACCAGTCTCCGCTTGATGGCCCAGTAGAGGAAGTTATTGGCGTGGCCGCGTGTGCTGGTGCCGCCACCGAACCAGGCGTCGACGTCGTGCTGGGTGCACTCGTTGAGCTGTCGCCCCCGGTCCGCCAGCCATTGAAGGAACTGGATGGCGAGGGTGGTGTGCTGCTTGGCCCGCAGGAACGAGTTCGCGGTCATGGGCCCTTGGTGGGAGCTGTCCCGCAGGCGTCGGATGACATGCCAGCGTGTGTAGCGTTCGACGAGTTTGCGCTGTTCAGCATCGGCGATGGCGTCGAGTTTTGATGCGAGCCAGCGGTCGTATGCGACCAGGTGCTCGTCGCGCCAAGGCAGGCAGCCATGGGTGACGAGAAGACCGCGTAAGTACTCGACCGTCCTGGACCGCGGCAAGGAGTCGAAAGCCTCGTGGCTGAGGAGGATGTCGCCGCTGGCCAGTCCCCGCAGGAGATCAGGCACGCGTTGGTTCATGTGGATCCAGGCCCACCCGCTGTTCGGCCGAGGCATCCCGACGATGGCTTGCGCGAGTGGTTGAAGACCCTCGGGTATTGCGCCGCCGGGCCCGACGAGGAGCTTGTTGATCCTGTCCGAGAGCAGACAGCGCCAGCAGACGTTGCTGTCGTTGGCCAGGTTCTCCTCGCAGCATCGCTTGCACTGGACCTCGATCGGTACTTCGCAACAACGGACGCAGACATGGCGGCCTTGGGGATCGAGGCCGGGCAGGATGCCGGTGTGACCGCACTCGGCGCAGGTGCCCAGGCGGTTGCGGGCGGCGCGGACGCAGTAGAAGCAGACGGTGCCCTCGGGCCACTGCTGGCTGGCGGGGTAGCAGGAGCCGCAGCGGACGCAGGCCGGCCAACGGTTCGGGTCGGATGTGTACTTGCGCGGTGCGGGCACTCTCAGTCCTCAATGATGCCGGCGCGTTCGGGCCGGAAGTCGGAGTTGATCTCGATGACGGCGGCTTCGCCGGCGGTGCGTTTGCGGCGGTCCGCTTCGACGTAGGGCTCGATGAGGTCGGCCGGAGAGCAGTCGAGGATGTCGCAGAGCGCGGCAAGGACTGGCAGGGACAGGCGCTCGGGCCGGTCGGTGACCAGCCGGTAGACCTGTGCTGTGGAGAGGTTGATGCCTCGCTCGCGCAGAAGCGGGATGAGCTCGGTGGTTTTCCAGATATTGTGCGCGGCCATGATCCGCCGCAGGTGCCAGTGGTAACCCAACCGCCTGATCATCCGAGTCCCTCTCCGGTCGCGGCGCCGATCGCGCGGCTGATCGTGCCGTCCAGGACCTTGCGCAGCGTGCGGGTCCGGAAGTCCGATGACACCGATGTGTAGAGCGCGGTGGTGGAGGCGTAGGAGTGTCCCACCTGCTGCTGGACGAAGAGGGGGTCGTATCCGGCTTCGATCAGATGCGTCACATACGAGTGACGCAGGCAGTGCAGGGTCAGCTCCTGCGGTAGACCGAGCGCGTCCCGGTAGGAGGCGAACCGGTCGCCCAGCGCTCCCATATCCAGGCGCGGTGATCGTTCGCTCGGCCAGAGGGCGCCGCTGCTGGCGGCGGTTTCGAACAGGGTCCGGTAGCTGCCGACCCACTGCTCAAGGACCTTGACCGACCACGGGAAGACCGTCAAAACGCTGCGTCGCTTGGGCGCTGAGCCCTTCGACGCCTTGCCCCAACGGACATAGACGACGCCGAGATCACCGAACTCGGGAGCATGCGGGTTGCGTCCGAAGTCCGCCAGGTCCAGCTTGATCACTTCACGACGCCGCAGCCCCCAGGCGTAGGTGGCCTTCATTGCGGTCGCGTCACGCATGGCCGGAAGCCAGCCCTTGCGGCCCGACGTGCGGGCAGCGGCGGCCTGGTCGTCGGCGTAGTCGAAGAACTGCTGGAGCTCCACCTTGGTCAGGGCTCGCCGCCCGGGACGGCCTTCGTACTCGGCCACGTGCACGGCGGTGTTCCACTCGAAGAACACCTGCGACGGATGGGTGCCGAAGAGCCGCTCGCTGACGGCTGTCCACTCGTAGCGAGGGTCGGCGGCGTACTCAAGGAACAGTCGGACGTGGCCGTGGTATCCGCGGATGGTGGAGTGGGACCGTTCCCGGCCATCGCTCCTGAGGTGGGCGGTGTACTCCTCGACATCGGCCGGGCGCCAAGTCCACGGCCACTCGTTGGTGAAGCGCTGGAACCGCTGGACCGCCGACAGGCGGTCCTCGATCGTTCCCTTGCTCAGGTTTCGGGCCAGCTGCTGGTCCCGCCACCCCGCGAGCATGCCTTCGAAGACCTGAGTTTCCGGATGAAGCAGGGGTGCACCGCCCACGATGAACAGCGACGGTGCCGCCCCCGGCACGTTCCATGAAGAACCGCCCACGCCAACCCCCAACACGCCGCGAGTAGGGCGAATGAATCGTTCATTAGATGAGAACGACCGAGGTCTTGGCAGGTCACGCGGGGTGCTGCGGCGCAGCTCAAGGGGCTCGTGGACGGCTCACCCACGTGGCGAGCCGTCGGATCTTGCCTGCTCCGGCGGCTCCTATCGCGGAGGGGCGAGTTCTCGCGTCTGATGCAATTCACATCCCTTCACGTCGGATAACCTCCCGTTATCCGATGCGACAGAACGGGACATGACGCCCCGTCGCCTGCGCATCCGAACGGAGGGGAAACCAACCCGTGTCCTACTTCATGAGCGACGAGCCTCGCCCTGCCCCGTTCAACGCCGACGAGCTGACCAAGGCCGACTCGGATGCCATCTCGGCCTTCCTTAAGGCCCGCGTGCAGGACCTGCTCGACCGCCACCCTGCGGGCAGTGCCGAGGCACGTGCCGCCCGTGCGCTGCAGGAGTCCGCCGGCACGCTGGTCGACCAGCTCAACCTTCTGTTCCACGACGAGGACCCCGAGACCCTCAAGGCCCGTATGGACGCCTGGAACGCTGTCGTGTTCACCGTCTGGCTTGGATGGAAGGGCACCGAGGGGTACGACGTGAAGCGGTGGAGGCGAGTGCAGCACACCGACATCGAGGACGCCGTGGAGGGAGCCCGCCGCCTGCTCAAGTCGCGGGAGCAGCTCGCGGAGAAGAAGCGCGCCGAGCGGGCTCACCCGTGACGACGGCTACCCCGCCTCTCCTGGCGCCAGCCGATGGCCTCGGCGGGCACCAGCCCATGACCGCACCGGGCCCGACCGCCGAGAGACACGCACTAATCGAGCGGTGGGCCGAACGACACGGAGTGGACGCCGCCCGTCGGCTGGCCGAGGCCGAGGACCTGGCCGACGCGGTCGCCGCCGAGATCACCCCGGACAACACCGTCGACACGTACAAGAAGTCGTGGCGGGTGTGGACCCGGTTCTGTACCGGCGCCGGCCTGCCCGAACTGGAGGGCTCCCGCGGCGCCCTGGTCGCCTTCGTGGCCTGGATGCTGCGCGAGGGCCAGCAGAACGGGAACGGGTACGCGCCGAGCTCCGCCGGCACCCACCTTGCCGCGGTCGTCGTCGGCCTGCGCGAGCGCGGGGTCGCCGTCAGCGGCGATGACCAGGCCATGGCCCGCAAGGCCCTGGGCGGGCTGGAGGTCAAACTCCTGCAGGCCGGGGAGCGGCGCGGCCGCGGCCAGGCGGTCAGCGCCGACATCGACGGCCTGTACGCTATCGCCCGCTCCTGCCCCGACACCCTGGCCGGTCTACGCGACAAGGCGCTCGTCTTCACCGGCTTCCACTACGCCTCGCGCTCCCAGGACCCGGCCGGACTCCAGAGCGGCGACGTCACCCTCCACCCGCGCGGCCTGGTCGTCGCCGTCCTCACCGGCAAGACCAAGCACTCCGTCCGCAACGCGAAGATCGGCTACGCCCAGGATCCGGAAATCTGCCCGGTCCGCGCGTACACCTCCTACCGCGAGCGCCTGGTCGCCGAGCACGGGCCGCGGTGGGCAGCCCCCTCCACCCCGGCCTTCGTTGGCATTGATCAGCACGGCCACATCACTGGCGGGCTGGTCCCCGACAGCGTCACCCGCGCTGTCAAACGCATCTCCGCCCGGGCCGGGGTACCGATCTCCTGGACCGGGCACTCCCTGCGCATCGGCCTTGCCTCCATCGGCCGGACGAAGGGCAAGGACGCCATCGCCATCGCCGACCAGGGCGGGTGGGCACGCCACTCCCGTTCGATGCTCGGCTACATGCAGCGCGAGGACGGGTGGGACGACAACGCCTCCGCCGACCTCACCTGAAAGCCCTGTGCAAGATCGATGCGGGTACCGGGGGACCCCTGGTATTGAACGAGCGGCGGTTCCGGCTCACCCCACTACCTGCGCATGAAGAGCCCCGGCAGTAGCTGCCGGGGGTCTCCCTTATGGCTGTTGGTCTGCGGTGGGGTGACGACTCACTCATCGCCTCCTGCCAGCATCCACCGCAGCAGGCGCCGTCCGCTCTTGCGCAGCCACGCGCGGAACTGGCGGAGCCAGCTACCAGCGAGGTGCGCGAGCCGCTGTACCTGGCGCAGGTACCAGGTGAAGGCCGGCGGAGCCAGAAGGGCGAGGAAGCCGTACTGGGCGGCAAGGTTCTGTGAAAACATTCGGGGGTTCCTTTCTGGGCGATTTGATGCCGCGCATCCCCCGATCGGAATGCGCGGCCTGTTTATTCACTCGCAGCCGGGAAGGGAGCACCGGCCAGGTCCGGACAGGAAGGGCCAGCCGGGAATGACCGCCACCCCGGGAGGGATGTGGAATTCGAGCGCGGACTGCGGGATCGCGACCTTCGAGTGTTCGTGGACGGGGTCGTCGTCGAGCATGGTCCACTTGGCCCCGCTGGGGCTTTCGACGAACACCGCGCAGATTTCCCTAGCTGCCCCTGACGCGGTTATCTGTACTCCGTGCAGATGCCCCGCGTCGCTCGTGTCAGGGCAAGCGTCGCGATAGGTCGCCGTCCAAGGGATGGGATCCCCCAGAGGCCAACTCCCACCCTGCCGTGGAGGCCCCGGCCACCCCGGTCGTCTGAACGGGTAGCGGGCCACAGCAAGCTCCACGACCGCTTGACGCTCGCACTGGCCAGCCGCTGCAAAAGCACGGTGATAGGTCAGGTCATTGGTCGCCAGAGTCATCCGGGCACGGCGCCCCCGCTTATCACGGACCGTGCAATGGAGCATCCCCCATCCAGTCGAAGTGGGAGCCACGGCAGCGAATCCGCACCAGTCCGCATAGCTGCATTCGATTTCGAGTCCACGCACTGCGTCACGTGAAATCTCGGAGAACTCGATTACCTTCGGCTCCCTTATTTCCACACTCATGTACCGGACCTGCTTCTCCGATGTCGGGGCATTGGGTGAGCTGTATCGGGACGCTCGATTTCTTTTCGTCATGCCGTGCATTCTGTCGGGTTCCGAAAGGCCCGCGCCACCTCGGTTTTCCGGCACTCATGCACGTCCCCTGCTGTGCCGCTGAGCTGGGCAAATGCGAACCCACAGAGCCCTCCGAAAGAACTCCAAGGCGCCTCCAGGGAGCCAGCTGCAATCAATCCGTTACCAGTGCTGAGCACCTGTCAGGTGTCCTGGGGGGCGGAACCCGTCGACGCATGCCGCGACCGGGTCGGGGTCACTCACCTGGGGCGAATGTCAGCGATTCGCTGACATCTGCGATGTGTCAGTGAAATGCTGACACCCATGGCAATGGATGAAGCGCAGCGTCGCGAGCTCCACGAAGCGGCCCGAGACCGGCTCACCGACCGCTATTTCGGCGGCAGTCCCTACTGGGATCCTTTCGAGGCGATGCGCAAGGTGCACACCGCAGCGTCCGGCTGCGACCCAGGCGGCAATGGCCCGGTCCCGCAGGAGGACGTCCTGGCCGCGCTCACCCAGGTGGCCGAGGCGCGCCAGCGCCTCGACTCCCTGGAGCGGGGGCTGATCGAGCAGGCCCGACACCGTGGTGCGTCCTGGCAGAGGCTCGCGGACGCTCAGGGCTTCGCCACTCGACAGTCCGCAGAGTCCAGGGCACTTCGCCTGCAGCGTGCCGCGAGCATCTCCGGCGGCCGCGACGTCGCCGCGCAGCGCCTGTCCCAGGCGCGCCAGCGGGCGGGCGAGGCCTGGTGCTTGGAGCACGATGACCGCATTCGCGACCTCTGTGACCGCCTGGTGGATAGCTCCAGCGCGTGGACACACCTCACGTCCGACCCGCACGCCGCCTCGATCGTCCACGAACTGGTCGCCACGCTGACCGCCGGCGGGAACGGGGTGACGCTGATGCGCGTTCTGTCCCGTCTGCATCTCTTCCTGTCGCCCTACGGCAAGCCGCAGCCGGAGCCCTTCGGGCAGCAGGCAGCGGCAGCCGTGAAGGTCCGCAACGAGGTGACGGCTCTGCTCGCCGAGCAGGAAGCCGTACAGCTCAGCGTCTGCTCCGCCCGCGAGGCAGGCCAGTGACCGGGGCGGTGGACCGGCGCCTGCTGGGCCGCGACCTGCTTTCGGCGGCGGCTGCAGAGGTGGCCGGCTGGCCATCGACGAGCCCCTCCCGGGCACGCCAGGTGACGTGGGTGGTCGGCGAGTACGGCCGGGCCCTGGAGAAGCCGGAGCATCCGCTGGGCAAGGACGCGACGATGAACGACCTGTTCGCCCGCGGCCCCATTGAGAAGTACCTGGAGCTCGCCGGAACGGGGGCCCTGCGCCTGCGGGCGGCCCGCGACCCGAAGAAGGCCTCTGACCACAGCGAGAAGATCCGGCTGGAGGTCCTGCAACTCCTAGTGCGCGCACTCGGGATCGAGGACTACGCCGACCTGCCGCCGCAGCCCGACCCGCCGAGCAAGAACCCCGTCGCTAAGCGGCCCCGCGCGCTGCTGCGGGAACAGCTGCAGCAGCTCGCCGACGCCCCGGGCTCCACAACGAGCCAGATCCGGATGCTCGCCATCGGGGCGACCGTCTGCGACACCGGAGTCCGCGCCGGAGAACAGTGCGCCTGCACCGTGGAGGACCTCTCCCCCACGGTCGAGGAGCTGCGGGTGGTGCGCCGGCCCCAGGGCGCCAGCGAAGCGGAGGCCTACACGGAACTGCTGGCCCTGTCCGGCCTGTCCCGGGACGCGGTGCGCCGCTGGCTGCCCGAGCGGCGTGCACTCATGGCCCGAGTCGGCGGTACGACCACCGCGCTGTGGGTGTCCCTGCACGGCAACCACCACGACGGGCAGAAGGTGCCGGCCGGCACGCCGCTGCAGCCGCGGGGGCTGGCGCGGGCCTGGACCCGTGCGGTAGCCGAGACGAACGATGCGATGGCCGGGGAACCCGGATGGGAGCCGCTGCCGACGCGCATGGAGCGGCTACGGCGCGGGGTGACCCCCAAGGCGAAGACCGCGCCAATGCAGCCGGACGCCGAGAAGGCCGCGATCCTTCTGGACCTCGTCGCCGCCCGGGGCGCAGAGCTGTCGATGCTGCGGGAGGAGGAGAAGGGCACCACCGCCGAACTGGCCGCTCGCGTCGCCGCCCGTCAGGCCGTACGCGACGCGTGGGCGGAAGGCGTTGAGCACACACTGCAGCTGTCCGTCCTCGCCGACGCGGGCCTGACCGACGATGCGTCGCTCGCGGCCGCCGGCTGGGAGCCTGCGCTGCTCACGGCGATCGACCGGGGCCAGGGTTGGGGCCGTCCTTCAAAGGCTGCCGCCGCCGGGTGCGGCCTCGGGGAACAGCGGTACAGCGGTTAACGCTAAGCCGGTGATCATGGGCTTCTAGCACAGGCGATCGGCATGGCGCGGGGGTTCGGCGGAAGATCGTTGAGCGGCTGCGGGCGTCGTTAGCGTCAGGTCCATGCCAGTGCAGTTCTTGACCGACGAGCAGGCGGCTTCGTACGGGAAGTTCAACGAGGAGCCGACCCGGCCGGAGCTGGAGCGGTTCTTCTTCCTCGACGACGAGGACCGCAAGCTCATCGCGAAGCGGCGCGGTGATCACAACCGGCTCGGGTTCGCCCTTCAGATGTGCACCGTGCGCTACATCGGCCGGTTCCTCCCGGACGACCCGCTGGACGTTCCGTGGGCGGTGGTGGAGTACCTCGGGGAGCAGCTCGACATCGAGGACGTCAGTTGCGTGAAGCAGTACACCGAGCGCAAGCCGACGGCTTACGAGCACGCGTGGGAGATCCGGGACGTGTACGAGTACCACGAGTACGACGTCGCGGAGTGGGGGCGGAGGTTCCGTACGTTCCTGCACGGTCGGGCCTGGACGCACGCCGAGGGGCCGGTGGCGCTGTTCAACCAGGCGGTGGGCTGGCTGCGCCGGCACCGGGTGCTGCTGCCGGGGGTGTCGGTACTGGCCCGGAAGGTGTCGGAGGTCCGGGCGGTCGCGGAGAAGCGGCTGCACGCCACGGTCGCCAGGGCCGCGCACCGGGCGGACGCGGCGCTGCCGGGGGATCTGGTGGCCACGCTGGTGACGCCGGAGGGCGCCCGGTTCTCGGAGCTGGAGCGGCTGCGCCGGCCGCCGACGCGGACGACGGGCACGGCGTTCGCGCGGTCGCTGGAGCGGGTCGATGAGATCGGCGCGTTCGGTCTGGGCCGGGTGCGGCTGTCGCAGGTCCCGCCGAACCGGCTGGCCGCGCTGGCCCGGTACGGGCTGGGGTCGAAGGCGGCGAGCCTGGAGCGGGCGGAGGAGCCCAAGCGCACCGCGATGATGACCGCGGTGATGCGGCACCTGGAGGCGAAGGCCATCGACGAGGCCCTGGACCTGTTCCAGGTCCTGATGGCGACCCGGCTGATCAGCACGGCGAAGCGGGCGACGGAGAAGGAGCGCCTGTCTACGCTGCCGCAGCTGGAGAAGGCGTCCCGGACGCTCGCGCGGGCGGCGAAGGTGCTGTTCGAGGAGCTGGAGCTGGTGGAGACGCACGGCGCCGACCTGGACGCGGCGGCGCTGTGGGCGGCGGTCGAGGAGGTCGCCCCGCGGGAGACGGTGATGGGCGCGGCCGCGCTGGTGGTGTCGCTGGTGCCCGAGGACGAGGACTCGGCCGATGTAGCGATGCGGGCGGCGCTGACCACCCGCTACAACACGGTGCGCCCGTTCCTGGCGCTGCTGGGCGAGTCGAAGGCGCTGGCGGCGTCGACCGGCGGCGCGCGGGTGCTCGCCGGGGTCAAGCGTCTGCCCGCGCTGGCGCGGCGGCGGGTGAAGGACAAGCCGCTGCTGCCGCGCGAGGTCGACGACAAGCTGGTGCCGGCCGCGTGGCGCAAGGCGGTGTACGCGAACGCCGGTCTGCCGCAGGGGTCGGTGGACCGGGACGCGTACGTGGTGTGCGTGCTGGAGCAGCTGCACCGGGCGCTGAACAACCGCAACGTGTTCGCCTCCCCGTCGCACCGGTGGTCGGACCCGCGCGCCCGGCTCCTGGACGGGGCGGCGTGGGACGCGGTCTGCGAGGACGTACTGGCCGGGCTGAGCCTGGACATGCCCGTCGCGGAGCACCTGGCGGAGCTGGTGCGGGCCCTGGACGCGGGCTGGAAGCAGATGGCCGAGCGCCTGGAGTCAGCGGGCAAGGACGCGAAGGTGTCGCTGGACGTCCTGCCGAACGGGCGGGTGAAGCTGAATGTGGAGAAGCTCGGCGCGCTCGGCGAGCCGAAGTCGCTGGCCTGGCTACGCAAGCGGGTCGAGAAGATGCTCCCGAAGATCGACCTGCCGGACCTGCTGTTCGAGGTTCACTCCTGGACCGGGTTCCTCGATGCCTTCGTGCACCTGGGCGACGGCACCACCCGCATGAAGGACCTGACCACCTCGGTGGTCGCGCTGCTGGTCTCGGAGGCGTGCAACATCGGCATGACCCCGGTCACCAACCCCGGCCACGAGGCCCTGACCCGCTCCCGCCTGGTCCACGTCGACCAGTTCTACCTGCGCACCGACACGATCGCCGCGGCGAACGCCCTGCTGATCGAGGCCCAGTCCGAGGTGCCGATCGTGCAGTTCTGGGGGGACGGGCTGCTGGCCTCGGTCGACGGACTGCGGTTCGTCGTCCCCGTCCGGACAATCAGCGCGGCGCCCTCCCCGAAGTACTTCGGGTTCAAGCGCGGCATCACGTGGCTCAACGCCGTCAACGATCAGGTCGCCGGGATCGGGCAGATGGTCGTGCCCGGGACGCCGCGCGACTCCCTGCACATCCTGGACGCGCTGCTGAACCTGGACGGCGGGCGCAAGCCGGAGATGGTGGCCACCGACAACGCCTCTTACTCCGACATCGTGTTCGGGATCTTCAAGATCCTGGGCTACAACTTCAGCCCCCGCTTCAAGGACCTGGACGACCAGAGGTTCTGGCGGGCGGCGATGCCCGGGGTGGAGACGGGGACGTACAGGGTGCTGGAGCCGCTCGCGCGGAACCGGGTCAATCTGAAGAAGATCGAGACGTGGTGGCCGGACATGCTCCGGGTCGCGGGCTCGCTGGTCACCAACCAGGTCCGTGCCTATGACCTGCTGCGGATGTTCGGCCGCGAGGGCCACCCCACGCCGCTGGGTCAGGCGTTCGCGGAGTACGGGCGGATCGCCAAGACCGAGCACCTGATGCGGATGGTCGACCCGGTGGATGACACCTACCGCCGGCAGATGAACCGGCAGCTCACCGTGCAGGAGTCCCGGCACAAGCTGGCCCGGGACGTGTGCCACGGCAAGCGCGGCACCATCCACCAGGCGTACCGGGACGGGATGGAGGACCAGCTCGGCGCGCTCGGCCTGGTCCTCAACGCCATCGTGCTGTGGACGACGAAGTACATCGACGCCGCCGTCGCCCAGCTCCGCGCCGAGGGCCACGAGCTGCGGGACGAGGACATTGCCCGGCTGTCCCCGCTCAAGCACCGCAACCTCAACGTTTATCTGGACACCTTTAGGATCGAAATCGATGGCGCACTCCCTCGATCAGAGGACGAAGCCCCGTTCATCGATCATGCGGGACGGCGTACCGAG
>NZ_JBHJTK010000027.1:0-95495 GCF_042267665.1 Streptomyces sp. NPDC056224 | reverse complement strand
GGCCGCCACACAGTGTGGCGGGGCCCCTCGACTTGTTTCGCATCGTTTTGACTTGTTTCGCGTCGTTTTCGCGCGCGCCCCTCGCGGGCCGGTCGCCTCGCCTTACGGGGCGAGCGGCGGGCGGTACGTCATGTCGCCCGGGCCGCCCGGGCCGCCCGGCTGCTGCGGCCGCTCCTCGCGGATGACCTCGCCCTGCACGACCTTGCCGTCGGGGTAGTGGATGCGGGCCTGCGTGAAGGCGTCGGCGAAGGTACCCGCGGGGGCCGCGGCCATCTTGCGCTTCAGTGAGCGGGTCGCGCGGCGGCCGATCCACGCCCGGACCGGCGGAAGCAGGCAGAGCAGGCCCGCCACGTCGGAGAGCAGGCCGGGCATGATCAGGAGCAGGCCCGCCAGCATGGTGAGGCCGTTGCCCTGGCCGGGCTGCTGCGCGGTGGGCTGCCGGCCCTGCTGTGCCTGCTGGAAGGTGTCCGCGAGGTTCTTGAAGGCACGCCGCCCGGCCCGCTTGATGACCACCACGCCCAGGATCATCCCGCCCGCGAGCAGCGCGGCGACGGCGAGCCCGCCGGCCGCGCCGGCGACCAGGCTGAGCAGCCAGATCTCCAGGATCAGCCAGGCGGCGACCGCCAGGGGGAGGAACGTACGGGCGGGGGAGCGCCGCCGGGGGGCCGTCGATGTGGGAACGCCGGTCGTCATGCTCCCAGTGTGCCCGGGTCCGAGTAAAAGCGGCCTCAGCCGGCGGTACCGGACGTCCCCTGGGGGCCTGCGGGCCGCTCCCGGGCGGTCAGTCCCGGCCCTTGTCCTTGTCCTTGTCCTTGTCCGCGCCCTTGCCCGGGAGCAGCTTGGCCGCCTGGGCCTTGAGGCCCCACTGGGTGACCCGCCACAGGGCCTCCACCACGATGTCCTTGCTCATCTTGCTGTCGCCGAACTCACGCTCGACGAAGGTGATCGGGACCTCCACCACGCGGAAGCCCTTCTGCACGGCCCTGCGGGCCAGGTCGACCTGGAAGCAGTAGCCCGCGGAGGCCACCTCGTCCAGGCCCAGGCCCTCCAGGGTCTCGCGGCGGAAGGCCCGGTAGCCGCCGGTCACGTCGCGGATCGGAACGTTCAGCATCAGCCGGGAGTACGTCGACCCCCCGCGCGAGAGGATCTCGCGGCTCTTGGGCCAGTTCACGACCCGGCCGCCCGGCACCCAGCGGGAGCCCAGGACCAGGTCGGCGCCGGCCAGCGCGGTGAGCAGGCGGGGCAGTTCCTCCGGCTGGTGGGAGCCGTCGGCGTCCATCTCGACGATCACGCCGTAGCCCGCGTCCAGGGCCCAGACGAAGCCGGCCAGGTAGGCGGCGCCGAGCCCCTCCTTGCCCGTGCGGTGCAGGACGTGCACGTGGTCGTCGCCGGCCGCCAGCTCGTCGGCGAGCTTGCCGGTGCCGTCGGGGCTGTTGTCGTCCGCGACCAGGATGTGGGCCTCGGGCACCGCCGCGCGGACGCGGCCGACGATCAGCCCGATGTTCTCCGCCTCGTTGTAGGTCGGAATGATCACCAAGGCTGTACCGAGCGGTCCGTAGGTCCGCTGTCCGCCGTCGCTCACTGAGTCCCCTTTTGTGCTCTTGCACGTCCTGTACGTCTGGTCGCAGAGGATGACTTTAGAACAGCGGTCGGGGCCAGCGGTCCTTCGGGCCGGTCGGACTCCCGCTGGCTGCGGGCCGCCGTGACCGTTGTCTACTGGACCGCCGGGCCCCGACACCGGGGCCACCCTCCCCCAACCATCCATGGGGGTGCCCCCACCGGCGAAGCCTTCCGTCGCCCCCGAGGCGCGGGCGCGGGTGAAGACGGATCCGTCCGGCACGGACGTCCTGTGGTGAACCCGGCCGAACCTATCCGGGTCCGGGCGCCCGTACCGAGCCCGGGCGCACCGGATCACCCCTGTGGGCGTACGAATACCTCCCGCCCGCCGACCACGGTGGCCAGGCACACCGGCAAGTCCGCGCCGGGGGTCAGATCGGGCAGTCCGGGGGTGCCGGAACGGGGGTCCGTGGACCAGCGGGCGACCCGGTCGTCCGGGGCCTGGACGACCAGTTCGGCGCTCTGCCAGACCGCGTAGTCGGCCGGGGCGCCGGGGATCAGGACGCCCGCGTCGTCGCGGCCGAGCGCCCGCCAGCCGCCCCGGGTGTGGGCGGTGAAGGCGGCCCGGACGGAGATCCGGTGCTCGGGGGTGCGGTGGAAGGCGGCCGCGCGGACGGTGCCCCACGGGTCGAGCGGGGTGACCGGCGCGTCCGAGCCGAAGGCCAGCGGGACACCGGCCTTGAGCATGGCCGCGTACGGGTTCAGGGTGCGGGCGCGCGGGGCGCCGAGCCGGTCGGCGTACATTCCGTCCTCGCCGCCCCAGGCCGCGTCGAAGGCGGGCTGCACGGACGCGGTCAGGCCCAGCTCCGCGAAGGCGGCGATGGTAGTGGGGGTCATCATCTCGGCGTGCTCGACCCGGTGCCGGGCGGCGCGCACCCGCGCCAGGCCGACCTTCCCGGCGGCCGCGCGGACGCCCTCCACGACGGCGGTCAGCGCCGCGTCGCCGATGGCGTGGAACCCGGCCTGGAGCCCCGCCTCGGTGCAGGCGGCCACGTGCTCCGCGACCGCGCGCGCGTCCAGGTAGCCGGTGCCGGTGTGTGCGGCGTCGGCGTACGGGGCGTGCAGGCAGGCGGTGTGCGAGCCGAGGGCGCCGTCGACGAACAGGTCGCCCGCGGCCCCGACGGCCCCGAGCGCCTTGGCCTGGTCGAGGTCCCGGTCGGCCCAGTACCCGAAGACGCGCGGCCCGGGCCGCTCCCCCGCCAGCGCGAGCAGGCCGCGGAAGTCCTCGGCGGAGGAGATGTCGGGCCCGCCGCACTCGTGCACGGAGCCGATGCCGAGCGAGGCGGCCCGGTCCAGGGCGGCCCGCTGGGCCTCGGCGCGCTGGGCGGGGGTGACGGCGGCCAGGGCGGCGGCGCGTACGGCGTGGTGGGCGTCGCGGGTCAGCGGCTCGTCGCCGTCCGGGGTCACACCGGGGACGAGGTCCAGCAGGGCGGTGGTGACGACGGCCGAGTGCACGTCGATGCGGCTCAGGTAGAGCGGGCGGCCGCCGGCGGCCTGGTCGAGCTCGGCGCGGCGCGGGGCCCGGCGCTCGGGCCAGCGGGCGGCGTCCCAGCCGTGGCCGAGGAGCACCCGGTCGGCCGGGCGGCTCGCGGCGTACGCGCGTACGAGGTCCAGCGCGGCGGGCAGGGAGCGCGCCCCGGAGAGGTCCAGCCCGGTGAGGGCGAGACCGGCTGAGGTGGTGTGGACGTGCGCGTCGGTGAAGGCGGGCGTGACGAGCGCCCCGTCGAGGTCGACGACCTCGTCGACGCCCTGCGCGAAGGCGTCGGCCGCGCCTTCGGAGCCGACCCACGCGACGTGGCCCCGCTCGACCACCATCGCGGTGGCGAAGGGGTCCGCGGGGCTGTGTACCTCGCCCCCGCGCAGGAGGACGGTCCTTGTCGGTGCTCCGGCGGCGTCGGCGGAGGTGGCGGTGCGGTCAGTCATGGTGACCAGTCTCGCGCGTCCCTGCGGTCCGCCCGACCGGCGGGTCCCTCCGAGGCGCCTACACCCGGGGCGGGCGAGCCTCGTAGGGGGTGGACAGGACCACCGTGGTGCGCGTCGAGACGTGTGCGAGGGCACGCAGGCGGCCCAGCAGGTCTTCCAGCTCCAGCGGCGTGGCGACGCGGACCTTGAGGATGTAGTTCTCGTCGCCCGCGACGCTGTGGCAGGCCTCGATCTCGGGCACGCCGGCCAGCCGGTCGGCGATGTCGTCCGGAGCGCTCGGGTCGAACGGCTTGACCGAGATGAAGGCCGTCAGCGGCAGCCCGACGGCCTCGGGGTCGACCACGGCCGCGTAGCCGCGGATCACCCCGCGCTGTTCCAGCCGGCGTACTCGCTGATGGACCGCCGACGTCGACAGTCCGGTGGCCTTGCCCAGATCCGTGTAGCTCATCCGCCCGTCCCGCACGAGCAGATCCACGATCTGGCGGTCCAGCTCCTCCATTGCGCTCATAGCCGCTCAACCTAAGGCCCAAGGGCATCCCAGGCACAGTGCTGTCCGCCCACTGGAGGCATCTGCGGCGGGCATGTGACCAAGGCCACAAGGGTATGCAGGCGTACGCGGGCCCGTCGTGGTTACTCGTGCCGCGCGACGGGAAGTGCTTGCTGTGGCCGTGGCCGAAGAACCTGCCCGCCCGGCCCACCCAAGGGGGAGTACATCCATGCAGAACACCACGCGCGCCGGTCGCATCGAACCGGAGCCCCTCGAACCCGTCGGTTCCGAGGACGGCGATCACCTCGAATACCTCGATGACGGCGAGGGCTTCGAGATCCACCACGCCGTCTGCCCCGACTGCGGCCAGTCGGTCGCTCTCGTCGCCGACGAGGAGCATCTGCCGCAGCACGCGCTCTGCCTGACCCCGTGGAACCCTTTCGGTCTCACGGTGTGCGCGGGCACCGGCCGCCCCGTCTGCGACGCGCTGCCCACCGTCGGCACGATCCAGCCGGTGGAGGCGCAGGAGCTGGAGCCCGTGGTGCTCCTGAGCCTGCCCCAGGGGCTCGACTGGCGGACGCAGCCCTTCTCGCACGTCGGCGGTCCGGGCTCGCGTCCGGTGCGCATCGTGAGCCCCGTGCCGCCGCAGACGCGACGGCAGCACGCGCAGGCGGCCTGACCCGGCCGTCCGCCGGGCCTACTCCCAATACGTTCCCTGCACCATGGCGGCCAGGCCGGCGTGGTGCAGGATCAGGCCGTCCGGATCCGCGGGGATCTCGACCTCTCCGAAGTACGCCTGCCGGTAGGCGATGCGCAGCATCACGATCCCGTGCCGCAGGGCCGCGTAGAGGGTGTGGAACTCCATGTCCCGCGGGGTGTGGCCGGTGAGTTCGGCGTACCGCCGCTCCAGGTCCTCACGGCGCAGGAAGTCCGGCAGGCCGGGCTGGCCGAAGCCGACGGTGAGGTCCTGGAAGAACCGGTGGAGGTAGACGGTCCAGCCGAGGTCCACCTCGCGCGGGGCGTACGCCGCCATCTCCCAGTCCAGGACGGCGGCCGGTGTGAAGCCGTCGTAGACGACGTTGCCGATGCGGGCGTCGCCCCAGTTGAGGACGGCCGGCCCCTCGTCCCGCGGCCACAGCTCCTCCAGGCGGGCGAACGCCCGCTCGATGAGCGGTGACGGGGCCAGCCCGCCCACCACCCAGGCGTAGTAGGCGCGTTGGGCGTCGACGTGACGGCGCAGCGGGCTCCCCTCGCCCTTCGGGAGCAGGAACTGTGCTTCCTCGCACGGGAACTGGTCGTGCAGGCGGGCCAGCAGGGAGATGCTCGCTTCCTGGAGCTCGGCGCGCTCGGCGTCGGTCGCGGCGTGCAGCCAGTTGCCCTCGTAGGTGTAGGGCATGACGTCCGGCGGGACCCGTCCGTCGGCCCGGGCCATCACGAAGAACGGCGCCCCGAGCGGCCCGGGGTCCTCCTCCAGCCACTGCACGCGCGGAACGGGCAGGTCCGTGTGCTCTGCGACCAGGCTCATCACCCGGTGCTGGCGCGGCATGTCGTACGCCGGGAAGACGGTGTAGGCGGCCGGGTCGGCGGCGAGCCGCAGCGCGCAGGCGCGGAGCGGGGTGTCGGGGTGCTCGATGTCGAAGAGCAGGGTCTCGCTGGACATGCCGTTGGAGCCGGGGACGGAGACGTTGGTGACCTGCGCGCCGGGCAGTCTGGTGTCCAGCCAGGCGGCGAGGCGCCGGCCGAGCTCTTCGGGCTCCCGGGTGGAGGTGCGCGGACGCGGAGCGGTGGCCATGGGTACCCCTTTCCTACTGGGCGACGGAGGAGTGGTCGGCGAAGCCGCTCGGGTCGTGGCGGCCGAAGCTGCCGTGTTCGAAGATGCCGTGGCCGGTCTGTCCGTCGAGGGTGAAGCGGGCCGAGTGGTCGGTGACCCCGAAGGCGGCCATGGGGTGGGCGGAGGGGTCGGAGAGGTCGTAGACGCGGCGGTCGGTCCAGCCCCGCCCCTGCCAGGTGCCGTGCTGCCAGTCGGCGGCGGGCGGGTAGCCGGCCCCGACTGCGAGCGGGGAGGAATTCAGGATCTCCACGCCGAGTTCGAGGGGCCTTCGGGCCGGGTCGGTGAGGTGGACGACGGCGCTCTCGGGGTGGCGGCTGCCGGGCCGGTAGCGGATCTCGGTGTGCGGCCAGCCGAGCTGCACGTCGTGGCGGCCGCTGCCCTCGGGGAAGACCTGGACCGCCTCGCTCAGGGTGCGGTGGCCGTCGGCGTCCTCCTGGGCGATGACCATGAGGAAGCGGTCCTCGAAGCGGACGGGGATCCAGAGCCAGTGGAAGCCCTCGGGCCGGTATTCCTCGGCGGCCCGGCCCCCGTCCTCGCCGGGGATCGGCCGCACGCCCCAACTGCGGTCGCGGGTACCGGTCCACTCCCCCGGTGAGACGGTGAACTGCTCGCCCCCGGCCCGGATGACACCGCTCACGCCGCCGGCCTGGACGAACCGGCGTCCCTCCAGCATGAGGCGGTCGCCGCGCCGCTGGATGTGGTGGGGCTCCCAGACGGCGGGGAACCCGGCGGTCCAGGTGACGTCGTACGAGAGCCCGTCCGGGTCGGCGGGGTCGGCGGCGCAGCGCAGGGTGAGCTGCTTGAGCGGGGTGTCGACGGTGATGCCGAGCGGGCCGACGGAGAGGTTCATCCGGTCGTCGGTGAGGGCGTCGGAGGCACGGACGGCGAGGAGTTCGTCGCCGACGCGGAGGGTGGCGTAGGCGTCGATGACCCCGGCGTTGGGGTAGACGCCGAGGCCGAGGATGAGGACGGCTCGGCCGGCGTGGTCGAACACGTGGAAGATGCAGCGGTCGTAGGCGTTGCGGTCGCCGCTGACGAGGTGCTTCATCGACAGGGGCGCCTGGTGGATGGGGTATTCGTCGAGGCCGATGGGCCGGTCGGCGGGCATGGCGGACCTCCGGGGCGGGGCGTGCGGGACAGATTTGACGGTACGTCAGATACTGGCCCCGAGACCAGAGGTATGGCACGGACTGACAGGGTGGCAGGGGATGCCGCGGGGAGGCGGGGGCCCCGGCCGGGAGGGGCGGGAGGCGGGGCTTCGGGAAGCGGGAGGCCCGCTGGACGGCATCAGGGACGGGGCAGGGCGGGGCTGGGGCTCCCCGTCCGTCCTCGACAACCCCCGGGGCGGGCCGGTCGGTCAAGGGTGGAGCGTCGCGACATCGCGACGTGACGCGACGGGAGGGGAGGGAGCGCGCTTGCGGGCAGGCCCGGCCCGACCCGACCCGGAAGGCGAGGGGCGGACGGGATCCCCCAGCCCCGCGCGGGGACAGCAGCCCACCCGCAGCCCCGCCCGCCCCGCACCCGCCCCGCCCGTGACCCCACCCCGGGGACCCCCTCGAACGGATCCCCGGGGCCGGGAGGCGATTACCCGGGGGCTCCGTGCCGCGTTGCCCCGGCATGACCACGGTTGAGACTTCCACGCCACGGACGGGACGCCGTCGGCGGCCGACGCCGCCCGGTTACGAAGAATCGGTTCAGCTGGGACCCCGGCAGCATTTTCCCGATCCGCCCATCTACAGCGCGCTGATCGCCCGCTGGGCGGAGGACGGCCTGACCGTGCCGGGACGGCGGGACCCGGAGTGGTCCCGGATCAGCGCCTCCCCGATCTGGCCCAGCGGCCCGTTGTTCGGGAGCTGACCCGGCGCGCGAGCAGCCCCGCCGCCGCTCGTGCGGCGGTCCGGCGGAGAGCGCCCGGCGCCCGGGGGCGGGGCTCCGGCGGCTGAGCGGTCTTGAGCAAGTGCGTTGCGGTTGGCGCCACCGCCTCGGCTCGTCTCACTGGCTCGTGTGCGCGTGTGAGCGCGCGTGAGCGCGTGTGCATGCTCTGCAACGGTGACGCCCCTCGGCGCGCCGACCCGAGGTTGCTTGCCATACGGGTCGACCCGTATGGTAAATCGTATGAGCTCCTTCCCGTCCTCCAGGGGACGTCCCAGGGACCCCCGCTCGCACCGGGCGATCGTCAGCGCGGCCACAGAGCTGGTGGCCGAGGTCGGCTACGCCGCGACATCGATCGGGGCGGTGGCCGCCCGTGCCGGTGTCGGCAAGGACACGGTCTACCGGCGGTGGCGGGGCAAGCCGGAGTTGGTCTTCGAGGCCGTGTTCACGACCACCGACCATGCTCCGGTACCGGACACCGGAACGCTGGCCGGGGACCTGACCGCACTGCTGCGGGGCCTGGTCGACGAGTTCCACGCACCTTCCGCCGCAGCGGCCCTCCCGGGACTGCTCGCCGACTTCGCCGCCGACCCGGTGCTGAAGGCGCGCATCCGCAGCGACTTCCTGGCCCCGTCCAAGGAGCGGCTGCTGATCGTCTTCGAGCGCGCCGTGACGCGCGGGGAGATCGCGGCCGACACGCCCGTGGATCTGGTCCTGGACACGCTGGCCGGAGCCGTGTTCTTCCACATCGGCCTGATCGGGGAACACCCCGACCCCCAGCTGGCCGGCCGGCTGGCCGCTGTCATAGCCAAAGGAATCGAGATCCGATGAACGGCTGGCTTCTCGCAGCAGGCATCACCGCGTTCGGTGTGGCCGCAGCTCACATCGTCGGCGGGCACCGGGATGTGGTCCGCCCGCTGCTGTCCTGCGGTCTCGCGGACGAACCCAAGCGCGTCCTTCATGCCGTGTGGCACATGGTGAGCGTCGACCTGGTGCTCTCCGCAGCCGCATTGGTCTACCTCGCGCTGGCGGCCGACACGTCAGCGACCGGCCTGATGGCATGGTTCGTGGCCGCGCATTTCGTCGCGTACGCCATCGCCTTCCTGGTCGTCACGCTGTCGGTCGGCTGGCCGAAGCCACTGCTCCGGCTGCCGCAGTGGATTCTGCTCCTGCCGGTCGCGGTCCTGACAGCGGCGGGCGCCGCGTAGCGACAGCCCGGAGCGATGCGGCAGAGGTGCCCACGGGACTGATCCGAGCCGCCGGCGTCGAACTCTTCCGCCTACCGCCGCGCAGCCCCGAGCTGAACGGCATCGGGGGGGAGTGTGGCGCTCGGCGAAGTACGAGGACCACCCCGAGCGCGTCCACACCACCGCTGAAGCGGCCGGCACCGCAGTCGGCCGAGCGCCGAACCGTCGACGGACACGCATCAAAGGATCAGCGGCCAACTTCACCGAAGCCGCTCAGTGCTGTGGCCGGGAAGGTGTGCCGGGTCACGGCGTTCCCCCGGCTACCGCTGGAAGGGGCCCCCAGGTGCGGTGCGCCGCGAGGCGCAGGGCCGCGGCCCGTACCGGACGCAGTGGCGCGGTCCGACAACGCGGCGAGGCACCGCGCCGGGGGCCGCGGCCCGGGGGACCCTGCCGGTCACCGCACTAGCGCGTTTCCGGCCCGGCCAGGTGGCGCGCGATGACCATGCGCTGGATCTGGTTGGTGCCCTCGACGATCTGGAGCACCTTCGCCTCCCGCATCAGCCGCTCCACCGGGAAGTCCGCGGTGTAGCCGTAGCCACCCAGGACCTGGACCGCGTCCGTGGTGACCGCCATCGCCGCGTCGGTGCAGAACAGCTTGGCCATGGCCGCCTGCCGGGAGAACGGCTGGCCCGCGTCCCGCAGCCGCGCCGCCGCGAGGTACAGCGCCCGGCCGGCCTCGATCTTGGTGGCCATGTCGGCCAGCATGAAGCGCAGCCCCTGGAAGTCCGCGATCGGGTGCCCGAACTGCTTGCGGTCCAGCGCGTACGTCAGGGCCTCGTCCAGCGCCGCCTGGGCTACGCCGATGGCGCAGGCGGCGATGCCCAGGCGCCCCGCGTCGAGCGCGGCCAGGGCGATGGTGAAGCCCTGCCCCTCCTCGCCGATGCGGCGCGAGTCCGGCACCCGTACCCCGTCGAAGTGGAGCTGGGCGGTGGGCGAGCCCTTCATGCCCATCTTCTTCTCGGGCACGGCCGCGGTCAGGCCGTCCGCGTCGCCGGGGACCAGGAAGGCCGTGATGCCCTTGGGGCCCGCGGCGCCGGTGCGGGCGAGGACGGTGTAGAAGTCGGCGACGCCGCCGTGGGTGATCCACGCCTTGGTGCCGGTGATGATCCAGTCGTCGCCGTCGCGCACCGCCTTGGTGGTGAGCGAGGCGGCGTCGGAACCCGCGGCCGGCTCGGAGAGGGCGTAGGCGCCCAGCAGGCCGCCGCCGAGCATCGCGGGCAGGTGGGCGCCCTGCTGCTCCTTGGTGCCGTAGCCGGCCAGGCCGTGGCAGGCCAGGGAGTGCACGCTGACGCCGAGCCCGACGGTCAGGCGGGCCGCGGCCAGCTCCTCCAGGACCTGGAGGTAGACCTCGTACGGCTGCTCGCCGCCGCCGTATTCGCCGGGGTACGGGAGGCCGAGCAGTCCGGCCTCCGACAGCAGCGTGAAGATCTCGCGGGGGAACCGCCCGGAGTCCTCCTCCTCGGCGGCCACGGGGCGGATCTCCCGCTGTGCGATCTCGCGTACGAGGGCGAGGAGGTCCCGGGACTCCTCGGTGGGCAGCTGTCGGTCCACCGGCTGCGGGGCGCGGTCTGTCATGGCGGCGCTCTCCTCCCTGGTCGGGCACGGCGGCGGCGCGTGAGGTGTGGGACGCGACGCCGGGTCTCGGTGCTCTCACAGCCGATGCTGCCCTCCCGGATCACGGAAGGGGCTGTTCAGTGGCTGCGGCGGCTTGAGTATGCCCGATCAGGGGCTTCCCGTCACCGGGGCAAGATCACCGAGCTGACCGGACGGCCGTTCGGGGGCGGGAGGTGCCGGGCACTCCGGGACGAACTCCTCGATCACGGTCAGCGTCGCCCGCAGCTGGCGTACGAGCAGGGCGCCCAGTTCGGCTCGGCCCGGCTGGCCGGCCGCGTCCTCGACGAGGCCGCCGATCCACTCCAGGGTGATCCCCTCGACCGAGGAAAGCCAGCCCACCAGCGCGAGGCGGGCGACCGGCGGGAGGGTGCGGCGCCCGTACGCGCCTTCGGCGATGGTGGCGACCAGCTCCTGGCGGACGGCGTCGCGGATGGCCAGCACCTCGGCGTCGGAGCCGACGCCGCCGGTGACGATGGTGCGGTAGGCGGCATGGTGGTGCTCGGCGTAGGAGAGGTAGCCGTCGATGGTGCGGCGGACCCGTTCGGCGCCCGGGAGGTCGGTCTCCCCGCCGGCGCGGGCGACGAGCTCGGCCACCGAGTCCTCGACGATGGCGAGGTAGTAGCCGCGCTTGCTCTTGAAGTAGTAGTAGATGAGCCCCTTGGCGACGCCCGCCTGCTTGGCGATGTCGTCCATGGACAGCGCGTCGTACGAGGTGTCGGCGAACAACTTGCGCCCGATGGCTATGAGTTCGGCCCTGCGGACCTGCGAACGCTCGGTCGAGCCACGCTGTTGACTAATATTCAAATCCGGCCCTAGCCTCGAACTGCCACAAGATGTCTGAAGTATGGCAGCACTTCCCCTGCGCACCGGACGACGTACGAGGTGGAAGGCCCCGGCCGGGGTGGGGGCACCACGCGCCACGGTTCGCGGGACGGCCTCGCGAGAGCTTCCTGCCGCGGGCCCGCGCGTACGTCTCCCTGCACTCCCCACTGCTGCCAGCGCCGTCGTCCGTGGCGACGAACCCGGGCGGGTTCCCGGCCGGGACGGCGCTCGGCATCGCGGGGGCGCGCCCCGGCGCTCGGCCTTCGCCCGGACCCCGCCGTCCGACGAGGAGGCGGGCGACGAGGAGGCGGGCGAGGAGGACCCGTACCGGCAGGCCGCGGACGTCGGCGGACCGCGGACGCGGGCCGCCACGCTGCCCGCGGGGCCGTCGGCGGCGCTGGTGACGGGCGGCCCGCCCGCGCGAGCGGCGGGGTCAGCCGACGGCGGCGCACACTCCCCCGACCGTCACCACCCCGCTCGTCGCGCCCCTGGGCCTCGCGCTCGCGGGCGTCGCACAGGTGCCGACGACGGACGTGACCGGCGGGCGGCGGGTCAGCCGGTGGTCACGCGGATCTTGGACTGGCCGTGTCCGAGCCGCTCCCAGTCGTCCATGAAGCGGGCGGTGAGGCCGTGCTTCGCGGCGAGGTCGACCAGGGTCTCGGTGCGGTAGTAGAAGTCCTCGCGCAGGACCTGGTGCTCGGCGCCCTCGGTGCGGTCGAAGGTGAAGTCGAACCAGCCGCCCGGGGCCAGTACGCGCTCCACGTGTGCGAGGCACTCGTCGATGATCTCGATCGGCGAGTGGGAGAAGACGCTGTGGGCGTGCACGACGTCGAAGTGGCGCTCGGGGAGGAAGTCCAGGGTGAGGTCCCGGGTGATGGTCAGGTGCGGCAGCTTGGCCTGGAGGCCCTGCCTGGTCAGGGTCTCCTTGGCGGAGATGAGGATGTCGGGCGAGATGTCGATGCCGTAGTAGCGGCCGGTGTCGAGGTGCTCGATGAAGCGCCAGCCGGCCCGCAGGTTGCCGCAGCCGATGTCGAGCATGCGGTGGGCGGGCGTGAGACCGTGCTCCACCAGGTAGTCGAACTGCATCCGGCCCAGGGCCAGCCAGCGTTCGTGGGTCTGGCTGCCGACGGCGGCCTCGGGGTTGCGGCCGGTGTCGGAGGCCATGACGGCGCGGTAGTAGCCCACGTGGTCGGGGTGCTTGTGGCGCAGCCAGGCGTCGCGGGCGGCGCGGCGCACGTACGGGGCGATGCGGGTCGGGTTGCTCAGCGCGTAGCGGACCTTGTGGGTGACGCTGGTGCGGTCGGCGTGAAGGTTCTTCTTCGTGGCCATGGGGGTTCCCCTGTGGGTGGCGGGCGGGAAGCGGCCGGACGGTCAGACTCCGGCGCGCTCGGTTGCGGCGGCGTTGCTGGTGGGGGCGGCGACGGTCGCGGCGGTGCGCACCGTCGCGGTGGGGCGGCGCAGGACGTACAGGACCATGGCCACCAGTGCGGCGGCGACGCCCAGGTAGAGCGCGGTCTCGATCCACTGGAAGGTCCAGAAGTCGCTGCTGGGATGGACCTTGTGGTAGCGGGCGACGAAGCCGTGCTCCGCCATGCACTGCCGGAGCTCCTCGCCGGAGGTCTGGCAGACGGGGGTGTTGATGTCGTGTTCCCGCCCGTCGGGGGTGAGGTAGCCGAACTCGCCGGTGGACCAGGCGCTGCCGACCCTCTTCTTGGGCGTCATGCCCGGGGTGATGCGCGTCTCGGGGTCGGTCCAGCCGGTCCGCAGGAGCCGGGTGACCACGGTCGCCGCGGCGATCGCGGCGAGGGTCACGGCCATGGCGGGCAGGGTGCGGCGGACCAGGAGCCCGACGGCCGTGCCGACGGCGAGGCCGAACAGGGCGCAGGCCACGGAGGCGGGTCCGGTCGCGTTGTAGATGTAGGCGTCGTACCAGTAGAGGCCGTCCAGGGTGTTGGAGACGGGCGACCACCACCAGGCGACGAGCGCGGCGATCTGGAGGGAGGCGATCACGGCGAAGACCGCGGCGAGGCCGAAGCGGGCGGCGAACCAGCGGCGGCCGCTGACGCCCTGGGTGAGGGCGAGCTTGAAGGTGCCGGTCTCCATCTCGCGGCCCAGCAGCGGAGCGCCCCAGAACACGCCGATGAGGGCGGGGAGGGCGAGTCCGAGGGTGCCGAGGGCCCTGATCGAGTCGGTGCTGCCGTTCAGGACCATGAAGGTGCCCAGGCTTTCGCAGCCGCCGTTCCAGCCCTTGCAGGGGACGAAACCGTAGTCGTCGATCAGGGCCATCATCCCGGAGCGCATGTACGCGACCCAGGCCGTGACGGCCAGGAGCAGCAGGGTGCCGACGCCGATCATCAGTCGCTGCTGGCGCCAGGCCAGCCACAGGACGCCCCTCACGCGGCCGCCTCCGAACGGTCGGTGCGCGCGGCCCCCGGGGCGCGCAGGTGGGCGAGCAACAGGTCCTCCAGGGAAGGGGTTTCGCTGATCCAGCGTTCTTCGCCGCCCGGGACGGGGCCGCGTACGGGGCCGCGTACGAGGGCGGTGATCTGACGGCCGGCGGTGACGGCGTGGACGACGGCGCCCCGGTCGAACTCGCGGGGCAGCCCGTCGGTTTCGATCGGGTCCGCGCGGCCGGTGAGCCGGGTGTGCGCGGCGCAGAGCTCCTGGGCGTCGCCGGCGAGGCGTACGGCGCCGTCCTTGAGGAGCAGGACGTGGTCGCAGACGTCCTCCAGCTCGGACAGGACGTGCGAGGACATGACGATGGTGACGCCGCGGTCGGCGGCCTCGGCCATGAGCAGGGCCGTGACGTCGTGCCGGGCCACCGGGTCGAGGTCGGCGAGCGGCTCGTCCAGGAGCAGGAGGCGGGCGCGTTTGCCGAGGGTGAGCGCCAGGGCGACACGGGTGCGGTTCCCGCCGGAGAGGGAGCCGACGCGGCTGGTGAGGGGGATACCTCCGGCCCGCACGAGGCGTTCGGCGGCGGCCTGGTCCCAGCGGCGGTTCAGTTCGCGGCCCAGGCGCAGGGTGTCCTCGACGGTGAACCGCGGGTGGAGCGGCTTCTCCTGGGCGAGGAAGGCCGTGCGTTCGCGAGCCGCGCGGGATCCCGGGGTGTGGCCGAAGACGCTCATGTGCCCGGTGGTGGGGCGCAGCAGGCCGGCCGCGAGCTGGAGCAGGGTGCTCTTGCCGGCGCCGTTGGGGCCGACGAGTGCGGTGACGCGTCCGGCGGGCAGGTCGAGATCGCAGTCCCTGAGGGCGCTGCGGCCGCGGAACTCCCTTGCCAGCCGAGTCGCCTGGAGTGCCGTAGCGACGGTCGGGTCGCTCACGTGGTGTCCTCTCTGCCGGGGGATCCGGAGTGCGGTCCGGGGTCGGGTCCCAGTGCGGGTGCCGGTCCGGGTGCGGGCCCGGGTGCGGGTGCGGTGAAGCTTTCGTCCATGGCGGCGGTGATCAGCGCCGTGATGTCCTCGCGGTCCAGGCCCGCTCCGCGCGCCCGGGCCATCCAGGCCGCCAGGTCGAGGCGCAGCGGCGAGTCGGCGGCCGCTTCGGGGCGGGACAGGGAGCGGCGTACGAAGGTGCCCGCGCCGGGGCGCGGCTCGACGAGCCCTTCGCGCTCCAGCTCCCGGTACGCCTTGAGCACGGTGTTGGGATTGATCGCGGTGGCCTCGACCACCTCCCTGGCCGTGGGCAGCCGGTCGCCGGGCTCCAGGACGCCGAGCCGAAGGGCCTGCTTGACCTGGGTGACGAGCTGTAGGTAGGTGGCGACACCGCTGCGCCGGTCGACGCGGAACTCCATGTCCTCCACCTCATTCCACTAACTGGTTAGTGGAATAGTGCAGAGGTGATCCACTTACGTCAAACCGGCGGGGCGGCGCGGCGCGCCGGAAACGCGAGAACGCCCGCCACGAGGAACGTGACGGGCGTGCGCAAGCGGTGGGACGGGAGGGCGGTTACAGCCAGCCGACCTGGGTGACGAACATGGCGACCACGACCACGAGCGTCCAGCCGAGCACGTGCTCCAGCCAGGCGGAACCGTCCTTGGGCCCGCCGGTGCGGACGAGGTTTCGGACACGGGCGGCGGGGGCGGCGCTGTTGGCGGTCATGGTGTCCAATGTGCCAGCGTTCACGGCTTTCGCGGTAGAGACGATGCTCACTGGTGGCGCCGGTCACGCCACCGGGCCCCGGCCGCTCCGGCAGGTGCGGTGCGGCCGGGGCCCGGCGGGCGTGCCCTTCCGGCGTCCCGGTCAGACGCGTGTCTCGCGGTTGCGGCCCGCCATCGCCGCCATCGCGAGGCCGAGGCACAGGGCCACGGCGCCGGTGATCACGTTGTTGACCACCGTGCGGGTCGTGTCCATCTCGCCGGCGATGGCCCACGGGGCGATGATCGTCCACGCACCGAGGGCGACCGCCGTCCACGCCATCGCGTGGGTGCGCTCGTACGCAGAACCCAGACCGCCCATGCACAGGCAGTACGCCAGGCCCGTGATCAGGTTGTTGATGGCCAGCGGCAGGAGGAGGATGCCGAACCCCGCGATCCACGGCGAGGCGGCCAGGTACAGGCCCGTGACCAGGGCCATTGCCTCCACGGCCTGCGCCGCGGGGGTGGTGGTCACCCGCTCGAAGCGCGTGCGCATCTCTGCGAGGTCGGGGTGGTGCTCGATGCTCGAATGGGTGGTCATGGTTGGCCGCCTCTCCTTGAGAAGCCTTTATCTCCCATTTACCCCATAATGTTCCGCCCATTCGGGCCGTCAGGTCAAAGGTGAATTTCAGAGCACTCCCACCGCCCGCAGTGCCGCGACCTGAGCCGGGCCCGGCGCGGCCGGGGCGTAGAGGTAGCAGACGCCTCCGCTGCCCGATACGACCTTGCCGGACGCGTGGTGGCGCTTGGTGCGCAGCCAGATGTTCTCGAACTCGCGGCGCCGGTAGACGCGGCGCACGGAGGCGTTGTCGGGCGAGTTGGGGTCGTTGGCGACGACGTCACCGGCGGCCGTGAACCCGATGACGGTCATCAGGTGGCCCGCGGTGCCGTAGCCGGCGCCGGTCAGCTCCTCCGGGCGGAAGGACTGGGAGGTGATGGCGGGCACGCCGGCCCGGACCAGGGTCTCCAGGTCGGTGAGGGAGGTGAGGCGGGTGACGACTCCGGCGAGCCCGGGGTAGGTGCCCGCGTAGGCGGCGTTGAAGGGCCAGTTGCCGCAGCCCTTGTAGGCGGCGTCGTAGGTGGAGCGGGCGGCGTGGCACACCTGCGGGTCGGAGTACGCCGGGTCGACCCAGCCCAGTGAGGCGGCGCCGGCCCTGCCGCCCCAGAACTCGATGACCATCTGGGAGGAGGTGGGGCTGCACCAGGCCTCGCCCCCGTTGTCGTATTCGGGGTAGCGCCCGGCGTGGACCTCCTGCGAGTAGCGCGGGACCGTCAGCTCGTGGGCCTGGCCGGAGGGCGGGGAGGCGGGGACGGTGAACCGGTCCGGAACGTCGGAGGCCATGGCGCCGGCCAGCCGGACGGTGGGCCCGCGGCCGGCCCCGGGCCTGCGGTACAACGTCAGGCGCAGCTGCCAGTCGGTGAGGCGCAGGCCCGTGGCCGGGGCGTCGACGGCCAGGGTGTCGGTCCAGACGGTGGACCTGCCGTCGGTCTGGCCGTCCACGGAGGTACGGCGGATGTCACCGTCCCCGGAGGCCCAGCGGCCCATGACGTACCAGGGGGTGGAGGTGCCGTCGCCGTAGGTGCCGCGCAGTTCGGTCTGGATCCAGGTTCCGGCGGGGGTGCGGGCGTTCCAGGAGGCGATGGCCTCGGTGGCGGGCACGGTGGAGCGGTGCACCGGGGAGGTCCAGGTGGCGTACTCCCAGGTGCTCTTCCTCCCGGTGTGCGGGTCGGCGTACTCGGTGCGGCCCGCCGCGGACTCGATCCGCAGGCCGGGGCGGGCTCCGCCGACGGCGGTGGTGCCCTGGTGGTCGCCCGCCTTCCAGTGGTCGTACGAGAACCAGAACCGGTTGTCGACGGTGCGGCCCCCACCGCGCGGAGCCGCAGGGGCGGCGGCCGCGGCGCTGCCGCCGGAGACGGTGGCGGCGGTGGCCGCGGTGGCGACCGCGAGTGCGGCGACGAGTACGGCCCTGCGCGGTGTGGGTGCGGTCATCGCGAGGTTCCCCCAGGGTGGTCGGCGCTTCGATGGACTCACCTTTCCAGTTCCCGGCGGCCCGGCGGCGAAGCCACCGGTCGTGTCGGACCTGTGGCGGGCCTGTCCTACGCTGGTCGGGTGGAGCCGCACCAGTCACTTGAGCCGCTCGCGCGGGAACTCATGGCCCTGCCCCCCTCCCTCGGCCCCGTGCGGCTGATCGGGATCGACGGGCACGCCGGGTCCGGCAAGAGCACCTTCGCGGACCGGCTCGCCGGGGCACTCGGCGACGCACCCGTGCTGCACCTGGACGACGTGGCCACGCACGAGGAGCTGTTCGGCTGGCAGCGGCGGCTGCGCGCCCAGGTGCTGGAGCCGCTGGCCGCCGGGCGGCCCGCGCACTGGGCCCCGTACGACTGGGTGGAGCGCCGCTTCGGCCCGGGGCGGGTACTGGAGCCCGCGCCGGTGCTGCTCGTCGAGGGTGTCGGGGCCGGCCGGCGGGCGCTGCGCCCGTGCCTGGCGCGACTGCTGTGGATGGAGACGCCGCGCGAGCAGTCCTGGGGGCGCGGGCGAAACCGGGACGGGCGTGAACTTGCCGACTTCTGGGACGGATGGGAGCGCGCGGAGCTCGCGCACTTCTCGGATGACCCTTCGCGCCCCTTCGCCGACACCCTGGTACGCCAGAGCGGTACGGGATACGAGTGGTCTTCCGGGGCCGGTGCGACCGCACGAACCGCCTCTTCCCTCACCGAGGGTGACGGACTCCCCCGGGCCTGAGCGGCCCCGGAATTCCGCTCCGCCGGGCCTCCACCGACCCGCTTGACCTGGGGCCCGAAACGGTCGTACGTTCTCAATGCGCGGCCTTCGCGGCCGCCGCGGACACGAAGCCCCCGGTTGTTCCCCCGTGATCGGGGGCTTCGTTCTGCCCCCGGACTCCGCCCGCACGACACCCTCCTCACCCTGAGTCACCGGCCGTGCCCGGGGCGCACACCGGAACCGGCCCCGTCGCGCCCTACGTAAGGTGCGAAACCGCAGGTACGATGCACCCCTGATTTCATCGGCGCAGTGGGCAACTCGCGCGCTCGAAGCGGGGGTTGCCGCGCACCACGGGGGCAGGCTTGTGGGGGACGTGATGGATTTCGGCACGCCGGGCAGCACGCACGCCCCGGCCGAACTCGCCTGGCTTCGCGGGGTCGACGCCTGCACCATGGGCGCCTATCCGCAGGCCGAGGAGGAGTTCCGGGCGGCCGTACGACTCGATCCGGCGATGGCCGACGCCTGGCTCGGCCTGCACGCGTTGCGGGTCGACACCACCAACGCGTTATTGCGCATGTACGCGCACCGGGACCGTTTCGGCGAACAGCGGGCCCGGCACCGCCGGACGCTGAATTCCTGGTACTGGCTGGGCTGGTGGGTGCAGCCGGTGCTGGAGAGCCGGCGCGACCTGCTGCTGGCCCACGCCTCGCACTGGCTGGACGGCCGGCACGTGCCCGAGCTGGACCAGGCGCTGGCCGCGCTGCCTCCGGTGGACACCGATCCCCAGGTGCGCTTCCTGCACGCCTGCCGGGCCTACCTGGTCAAGGACTGGGAGCAGCTGGTGCGGCACACCGAACCGCTGGTGGACGATCCGCTGCTGGGCATCGAGGCGGGGCTGTTCGGCGGGATGGCCCGGGTCCGGCTGGAGATGTACGGGCAGGCGGAGCCGATGCTGTCGGCGGCGCTGATGCGGTGCCGCAGCGAGCAGCCGCAGCGCAAGGAGCTGCGGTACTGGCTGGCGCGGGCGCACGAGGGCACCGGGCGCAGTGCGGCGGCGCTGCCGCTGTACCGGGCGGTGCACCGGGTGGACCCGGCGTTCATGGACACGGCGGCCCGGCTGACGGCCATCGAGGACGGCGACGACACCGACGGCATGGCCGGGATGGCCGACGGGGCGGCCGGGTACTCCGGGTTCGGGAGCTTCGGCGGCCACGCTCCGTCCCCGGCGGGCGGGAACTTCGCGGCGGTGGCGCTGGGCGGCGGGCCCGTCCAGGACATCGCGGCGGACGGCCAGGTCGAACCGGACCCGCTGACCGGTCCGCCGCCGCCCACGGGCCGGGCGGAGGGCGTACGGCGCAAGGTGTCCGTCCCGCCGCAGGGCGCGCCCACGGGGCTGCCGGCCGGACCGCCCGATCCGGAGGCGCTCGGCGAGGCACTGGCGGAGCTGGAGCGGATGGTGGGGCTGGAGCCGGTCAAACGGCAGGTGAAGGCGCTGTCCGCGCAACTGCACATGGCACGGCTGCGGGCGGGGCAGGGACTGCCGGTGCAGCCCCCGAAGCGGCATTTCGTGTTCTCCGGGCCCTCCGGCACGGGCAAGACGACGGTGGCGCGGATCCTGGGCCGGGTCTTCTACGCGCTGGGCCTGCTGGGCGGCGACCACCTGGTGGAGGCCCAGCGCTCCGATCTGGTGGGCGAGTTCCTCGGCCAGACCGCGGTGAAGGCGAACGAGCTGATCGATTCGGCGATCGGCGGGGTGCTGTTCGTCGACGAGGCGTACAGCCTGTCCAACTCGGGCTACAGCAAGGGTGACGCGTACGGGGACGAGGCCCTCCAGGTGCTGCTGAAGCGGGCCGAGGACAACCGGGACCACCTGGTGGTGATCCTGGCGGGCTATCCGGCCGGGATGGACCGGCTGCTGGCGGCGAATCCGGGGCTGTCCTCGCGGTTCACCTCCCGGGTGGACTTCCCCAGCTACCGGCCGCTGGAACTGACCGCGATCGGCGGGGTGCTGGCGGAGGCGAACGGGGACGGCTGGGACGGGGAGGCGCTGGAGGAGCTGCGCAGCATCAGCGCGCACGTGGTGGAGCAGGGCTGGATCGACGAGCTCGGCAACGGCCGCTTCCTGCGCACCCTGTACGAGAAGAGCTGCGCGTACCGGGACCTGCGGCTGGCGGGCTTCGCGGGCGAGCCCTCCCGCGACGACCTGGCGACGCTGCGGCTGCCGGACCTGATGCAGGCGTACGGGGAGGTCCTCTCGGGCCGCGGCCCCCAGGAACGCCAGGAACCGCCGTCGCTGTGACCGCGGCGGTCTGCCGGACCCGTCGTACGGCGGGTCCGGCGACCGCGTCAGCCGGTCAGCGCGCCCTCCGAGCGGAGCTCGGGCCGGCGGGCCGGCGGGGGCGTGCGGTGGGCCGGGTCACGGACCTCGCCGACCAGCATCTCCAGGACGTCCTCCATGGCGACCAGGCCCAGCACCCGCCCGGACGCGTCCGCGACCTGGGCGAGGTGGGTGGCGTCCCGCCGCATGACGCTGAGCGCGTCGTCGAGCGGGAGGGTGGCGGACAGGGTGGTCATCCGGCGCCAGACCCGCTGGGGCACGGCCCGCTCCCGGTCCTCCAGGTCCAGTACGTCCTTGACGTGCAGGTAGCCCATGAAGGCGCCGGTGGCGGAGCGGACGGGGAACCTGGAGTACCCGGTGCGCACCGTCAGCCGTTCGATCTGGCGCGGGGTGACCGAGGGATCGACCGTGACGATGCGGTCCCGGGCGAGGAGCACGTCGGTGACCGGGCGGCTGCCCAGTTCCAGCGCGTCCTCCAGGCGCTCCTGCTCGACCGGCTCCAGGAGCCCGGCCTGCCGGGAGTCCTTGAGCAGCCGTCCGAGCTGGGCGCTGGTGTAGACGGCCTCGACCTCGTCCTTGGGCTCGACCTTGAAGAGCCGCAGGACGAGTTCGGCGCAGGCGCCGAGCGCGGTGGTGACCGGCCCGCACAGGCGGGCGAAGGCCACCAGGCCCGGGCTGAACCACAGGGCGGTCTTCTCGGGTGCGGCCATGGCGAGGTTCTTGGGGACCATCTCGCCGATGACCAGGTGCAGGAAGACCACGGCGGCGAGCGCGAACGCGTAGCCGAGGGGGTGGATCAGGCCCTGCGGTACGTGGACGGCGTGGAAGACGGGCTCCAGCAGCCGGGCCACGGTGGGTTCGGCGACCGCGCCGAGGGTGAGCGAGCACACGGTGATGCCGAACTGGGCGGCGGCCATCATGCGGGGCAGGTTCTCCAGGCCGTGGAGCACCTGGCGGGCCCGCTTGGATCCGGCAGCCAGCGGCTCGATCTGGCTGCGCCGCACGGAGACGAGCGCGAACTCGGCGCCGACGAAGAAGCCGTTCGCGAGGACCAGCAGCAGCGCGAAGAGGAGCTGGAGCGCGTTCACCGGGCGGCGCCTTCCAGCTCGGCCGGGTGCGGGGCCGGTTCGCCCGCGCGGCTCGCGCCGAGCCGTGCCAGGGCGGACCCGGACACCGGGGCGGACCCGTGCGCACCGGCTGCGGGAGCCGGCGTCAGCCGGACCAACCGGACCCGTTCCGCGCGGTTGCGGCCGACCCGGCGGACGGACAGCCGCCAGCCGGGCAGTTCCGCCCGGTCCCCCGGAGCGGGGATCCGGCCGAGGAGGTCGGCGACGAGGCCGGCGACGGTCTCGTACGGGCCGTCGGGCACCTCCAGGCCTATCCGGCGCAGGGTCTGCACCCGGCAGCTGCCGTCGGCCTCCCAGGAGGGGCGGCCGTCCTCGGCGGGTACGGCGGCCAGTTCGGGGTCCTCGTCCTCGGCGAGGTCGTGTTCGTCGCGGACCTCTCCGACGAGTTCCTCCACGATGTCCTCCAGGGTGACCACACCGGCGGTGCCGCCGTACTCGTCGACGACCACGGCCATCGGCTGTTCGCTGCGCAACCGTTCCAGCAGCGGCTGCACCGGCAGGGAGCCGGGCACCAGCAGCGGGGCGACGCAGATCCGCGCCACGGTGGTGCGGCCGCGCTCGGACTCGGGCACGGCGAGGGCGTCCTTGAGGTGGACCACGCCGGTGACCTCGTCGATGCGGTCGCGGTAGACCGGGAACCGGGACAGGCCGGTGGCGCGGGTCAGGTTGAGGACGTCGGCCGCGGTGGCCGTGTGCATCAGGGCGCTGACCTTCACCCGGGGGGTCATGACGTGCTGGGCGGTGAGCTCGCCCAGCGAGAGGGTCCGCACGAACAGGTCGGCGGTGTCCTGTTCGAGGGCGCCCGCCTGGGCCGAATGGCGTACCAGGGAGACCAGTTCGCCCGGGGTGCGGGCGGAGGCCATCTCGTCGGCCGGCTCCACGCCGAGCGCCCGTACGAGGCGGTTGGCGACGGCGTTGAGGCCGGCGATGACCGGCCGGAAGGCGCGGGAGAAGGCGTTCTGGGGGCCGGCGACGAAGCGGGCCACCTGGAGCGGCCGCGAGACCGCCCAGTTCTTCGGGACGAGCTCGCCGACGACCATCTGGACGGCGGAGGCGAGCAGCATGCCGATGACCACGGAGACGCCGGACGCGGCTCCCCCGGGAAGACCGGTCGCGACGAGCGGCCCGGCCAGCAGCGCGGCGAGGGCGGGCTCGGCGAGCATGCCGACCACGAGGGAGGTGATGGTGATGCCGAGCTGGGTGCCGGAGAGCTGGAAGGACAGCTCTCGCAGGGCGTTGACCACCGTGCGGGCACGGCGGTCACCTTCGGCTGCGGCGCGCTCGGCCTCGGGCCTCTCCACGGTGACGAGCCCGAATTCGGCTGCCACGAAGAAGCCGTTCGCGAGGATCAGGACGAAAGCCGCCGCGAGCAGGAGTAGCGGGATGGTCATGCCGCCGCCTCCGTGGGGAGGGCGGCGCGGGTATTACCGGACGATCCGTCCATTGCTGGAGGGAGTCACTCCTCAAGTCGCAGGTGACCCGCAGGACCCGGGGGCCCCGGGGCGAGTGGGAGGGCGCACGGCTGCGCCCCGTCACCAGGGTAGTCATTGAGATCGTGGCCGCAACGGTACGCAGCCACGAGACTCGGTGGGCCCAGTGGGCTCAGTGGTCGTGTGCGCCGGTTCCCCGGGTCTCGGCGAGGGCGCGCAGGGCGCGGGCATCACCGATCGCCTGTGCCCTGGCGACCCCCGGCTGGATGCCGAGGGCGGGCAGGCTGGTGCCGTCGCTGAGGTCGAGGAACACCCACGGGTCGCCGGGCCGGAGGTTGACGCGCAGGATCTGCGCCCACTCCAGCCGACGGGTGGTGGTCAGGTTGACGACGGTGACCCCGGCCTCGTCCGCGACCACCTTGGGGCGGCTGAGCAGGACGGGGACGGAGCTCAGCAGGACGGCGGTGAAGACGAAGCTGATCCGCTCCCCCGGGCTGAGGTTCTCCAGCAGGAAGGCGACCGCCGTGATGGTGAGGAACATGGCGAGCCCGGCGCTCAGCAGGACGGCCCGGGTGCGGGTCGGCCGGAAGGTGACCGGCAGGGCGGGTGGTACGGGCTGGGCGACGGGCTCGGTCATGCGTGTACGTGCCTTCTGGGGGTCGCGGGGGGGGTCAGAGCCGGCAGGCGTGGATCGACGTGGTGAGGATCGCGCGCGCGCCGAGCTCGTACAGGTCGTCCATGATCCGCTGGGCCTCCTTGGCCGGGACCATGGCACGGACCGCGACCCAGCCCTCGTTGTGCAGCGGGGAGACGGTCGGCGACTCCAGGCCCGGGGTGAGGGCGACCGCGCGCTCCAGGTGCTCGGCGCGGCAGTCGTAGTCCATCATCACGTAGCTGCGGGCCACCAGGACGCCCTGGAGGCGGCGCAGGAACTGCTGGGCCTGCGGGTTGTCGGCGTCGGTCCCGTTGCCGCGGATGACGACGGCCTCGGAGGTGAGGATCGGCTCGCCGATGACCTCCAGGCCCGCGTTGCGCAGGCTGGTGCCGGTCTCGACGACGTCCGCGATGATCTGGGCGACGCCGAGCTGGATGGCGGTCTCGACCGCACCGTCGAGGTGGACGACGGAGGCGTCGATGCCCTTCTCCGCGAGGTGCTTGGCGACGATTCCCTCGTACGAGGTCGCGATGGTCATCCCGTGGAAGTCCTCGGGGCCCTTCGCGGTGCCGGGGATGGTGGCGTAGCGGAAGGTGGAGCGGCCGAAGTTCAGCGGCAGGATCTCCTCGGCGCTGGCGCCGGAGTCGAGCAGCAGGTCGCGGCCGGTGATGCCGATGTCGAGCTTGCCCGAGGACACGTAGATCGCGATGTCCTTGGGGCGGAGGTAGAAGAACTCGACCCCGTTCTCGGGGTCGACGACCACGAGTTCCTTGGACTCCTTGCGCATCCGGTAGCCGGCCTCATGGAGCATCGCCGACGCCGGTCCGGAGAGTGAACCCTTGTTGGGGACGGCGATGCGCAGCATGGGGCTTCCTTTGATGCGTGGATGTGCGTGGATACGGGCGGGGTGTACGTACCGGTCAGAGGTGGGAGTAGACGTCGTCGAGGGAGATCCCGCGCGCCACCATCATCACCTGGACGTGGTAGAGCAGCTGGGAGATCTCCTCGGCGGCGGCTTCGTTGCCCTCGTACTCAGCGGCCATCCAGACCTCGGCGGCCTCCTCGACGACCTTCTTGCCGATGGCATGGACACCCTTGCCGACGAGTTCGGCGGTCCGGGAGGTGCTGGGGTCGCCGTTCGCCTTGGCCTGGAGCTCGGTGAAGAGCTCTTCGAAGGTCTTGGGGGATTTGTTCGCCATGATGGTCCTCAGAATACGGGGTTCCCCTACGCCACTCAGCGCCAGGGTTCGCTGACGGTCCGCAGGGTCATGGCGGTGGAGACGGCGGCGGTGACCGCTTCGTGCCCCTTGTCCTCATTCGACCCCTCGAGCCCGGCGCGGTCCAGCGCCTGCTCGTCGTTGTCGCAGGTCAGTACACCGAAGCCGACGGGGACTCCGGTGTCGATCGACACCTGTACCAGGCCCTGGGTGACGCCCTGGCAGACGTAGTCGAAGTGCGGGGTGCCGCCGCGGATGACCACACCGAGGGCGACGATGGCATCGTAACCGCGACCGGCGAGTACCTTCGCCACGACGGGGAGCTCGAAGCTTCCGGGGACGCGCAGCAGGGTGGGCTCGTCGATGCCCAGCTCGTGCAGGGCCCGCAAGGCGCCGTCGACCAGTCCGTCCATGACCTTCTCGTGCCACTGGGCCGCGATCACGGCGACTCGGAGGTCTCCGCAGTTCTTCACGCTCAGTTCGGGTGCGCCCTTGCCGCTCACAGCTCTGCTCCTCGGTGGTTCGTGTGCCGGTGTTCTCGTGTACCGGTGTTCGGGTGTGTGGTTACTGGTTGCCGCAGGCGGAGGTGGTCACGGCCCCCTCCAGCCAGGGGAGGTCGTGGCCCATCCGGTCCCGCTTGGTGCGCAGGTACCGCAGATTGTGCTCGCCCGCCTCCACGGGCATCGACTCCCGGCCGGTGACCGCGATGCCGTGCCGTACGAGGGCGGCGGACTTGTCGGGGTTGTTGGTCAGCAGCCGGACGCTGCGCACGCCGAGGTCGGCGAGGATCTGGGCGCCGGCTCCGTAGTCGCGGGCGTCGGCGGGCAGGCCGAGTTCCAGGTTGGCGTCGAGGGTGTCGCGGCCGCGCTCCTGGAGTTCGTACGCGCGCAGCTTGGACAGCAGTCCGATGCCGCGGCCCTCGTGGCCGCGCAGGTAGACGACGACTCCCCGGCCCTCGGCCTTGATCCGCTCCATGGAGGCGTGCAGCTGGGGGCCGCAGTCGCAGCGCTGGGAGGCGAAGATGTCGCCCGTCAGGCACTCGGAGTGCATGCGGACGAGGACGTCCTCGGCCCCGGCGCCCGCGCCGATCTCGCCGTGGACGAGGGCGACGTGCTCGACTCCGTCGACGGTGGAGCGGTAGCCGTACGCGGTGAAGTCGCCGAAGGCGGTCGGCAGGCTGACCTCGGCCTCGCGGCGCACGGTCGGCTCGGCGGAGCGGCGGTAGGCGATCAGGTCCTCGATGGAGATGATCGTCAGACCGTGCTTGCGGGCGAAGGGGATCAGCTCGGGCAGGCGCAGCATGACGCCGTCCTCGCCGGCGATCTCGACGATGGCGCCGACCGGGCGGAGGCCCGCGAGGCGGGCGAGGTCGACAGCGGCCTCGGTGTGGCCGTTGCGGACCAGCACGCCGCCGGGCTTGGCGCGCAGCGGGAAGACGTGGCCGGGGCGGACGAAGTCGACGGGCTGGGCGACCCCGCCCGCGAGCAGCCGCAGGGTGGTGGCGCGGTCGGCGGCCGAGATGCCGGTGGTGACGCCGTGGGCGGCGCCGGCGTCGACGGAGACGGTGAAGGCCGTCTGCATCGACTCGGTGTTGTTCTGCACCATCTGGGGGAGTTCGAGCCGGTCCAGCTCGGGCCCCTCCATGGGGGCGCAGATCAGGCCGCGGCACTCGCTCATCATGAAGGCGATGATCTCGGGGGTGGCCTTCTCGGCGGCGATGACGAGGTCGCCCTCGTTCTCGCGGTCCTCGTCGTCGACGACGACGATCGGGCGGCCCGCCGCGATGTCGCGGACGGCCTGCTCGACGGGGTCGAGACGGAAGGTCTCTTCGGGGATGTCGGGCACGGGCTTGAGGGTGGTCATGCCGTTGCTCCTTCCATGGCCTGGGCGGTGGTGGTGCGCGAACGCTGGTACCAGTCGTAGGCGCCCCACAGCACGAGGGCGAAGTACACGACGTAGACGAGGCCCGAGAAGGCCAGTCCGTTGTTGAAGGCGAGGGGTACGCCGACCAGGTCGACGAGGAGCCAGGCGAACCAGAACTCGACGAGGCCGCGGGCCTGGGCGACCATCGCGACGATGGTGCCGACGAAGATGTACGCGTCCGCCCACGGGCTCCAGGACAGGTGCGGGAAGAGCGTGAACAGCCCGCCGACGGCGAGGGTGCCCAGCGCCGCTCCGGCGAGGAGCAGGCCGCGCTCCTTCCAGGTGGCGGTGCGCACGGCGATGGAGCCGTCCTGCGCCTGCTGCCTGCCGCGCTGCCAGGCGCGCCAGCCCCATACCGCCACCCCGATGACCAGCAGCTGCTTGCCGACGCCGCCGGAGAGGTGGGCGGAGGCGTAGGCGGCGATGAGGATCAGGCCGGACAGGAGCTGGGCGGGCCAGGTCCAAATGGAGCGGCGCCAGCCGAGGGCGAGGGCGGCCAGGCCCATCAGGTTGCCGGTCATGTCGGACCAGATGACCTTCTGGCCGAAGACGGTGAAGGCCTCCGTGTTGAGCCAGGTCAGGGCGCTCACCGGTCGTCCCCCGTGGCGTGCAGCGGGTTCACGCCGGCGGCCAGCAGGCGTTCGACGTACTTGGCGAGGACGTCGACCTCCAGGTTGACCGGGTCGCCGCTCTGCTTGAGGCCGAGCGTGGTCAGCGCGAGCGTCGTGGGGATGAGGCTGATGGTGAACCAGTCGGCGGCGGCCTCGACCACGGTGAGGCTGACGCCGTCGACCGTGATGGAGCCCTTCTCGACGACGTACCGCGCGAGGTTCTCCGGGAGGGCGATCTTGACGATCTCCCAGTGCTCCGAGGGCGTGCGGGAGAGGATCGTGCCGGTGCCGTCCACGTGTCCCTGGACCAGGTGGCCGCCGAGCCGTCCGCCGAGCGCCATCGGGCGCTCCAGGTTGACGCGGGAGCCCTGGGTCAGGGCGCCGAGGCTGGAGCGGTTCAGGGTCTCCTGCATCACGTCGGCGGTGAACTCGCCGTCGGCGGTCTCCACGACGGTCAGGCAGACGCCGTTGACGGCGATGGAGTCGCCGTGCTTGGCGCCCTCGGTGACGAGGGGGCCGCGCAGGCGGAAGCGGGAGGCCTCCGCGAGCTGTTCGACGGCGGCGACCTCGCCCAGTTCTTCGACGATTCCGGTGAACACTTCAGTGCTCCTTGGTGGCGGGGGCGGTGACGGGGACTGCGGTGATGCGGAGATCGGGGCCGATGCGGACGGCCTCGGTGATGTCGAGGCGCAACGCACCGGAGATGTTCTTGATTCCGGCGTCGGCGAGGGCCGCGGGGCCCGCGCCGAGCAGGGCCGGGGCGATGTAGCCGATGACGCGGTCGACGGCTCCGCCCTCGAGGAAGGCCCCGGCCAGGGCGGGCCCGCCTTCCAGCAGGACGGAACGCACGCCGCGCAGGTGCAGGTGGGCGAGGAGGTCGTGCACGCCGACGCGGCCGTCGTGCAGCGGCAGCCGGAGCAGCTCGACGCCGGGCAGGTGCCGGGTGTCGGCGTCCTCGCCGACGACGAGCAGGGTAGGCGCGGCGTCGTCGAGGATGCGGGCGGTCGGCAGGACCGTGGCGCGGGTGTCGAGGGCGATCCGCAGCGGTTGCGTGGCGCCGTCGATGCCGCGTACGGCGAGGTGTGGGTCGTCGGCGCGCAGGGTGCCGCCGCCCACCAGGACGGCGTCGCTCTCGGCGCGCAGCCGGTGGACGTCGCCGCGGGACTCGGCGGAGGTGATCCAGCGGCTGCTGCCGTCCGCGGCGGCGCTGCGGCCGTCGAGGGTGGCGGCGTACTTCCAGGTGACGTGCGGCCGCCCGAGGCGTACGGAGGTCAGCCAGGCGGCGTTGCCCGCCTCGGCCTCCTCGCGCAGCAGCCCGGCCGTGGTGTCGACCCCGGCGGCTCGCAGGGTGGCGGCCCCGCCGCTGGCCTGCGGGTTCGGGTCGGGGACGGCGTAGACCACGCGGCTGATCCCGGCCTCGACCAGGGCGCGGGAACAGGGGCCCGTACGGCCGGTGTGGTTGCAGGGTTCCAGGGTGACGTACGCGGTGCCGCCCCGGGCGGCCCCGCCCGCCGCGCGCAGCGCGTGGACCTCGGCGTGCGGGCCGCCGGCCCGCTGGTGCCAGCCCTCGCCGGCGACGGTGCCCGCGGCGTCGGTGATGACGCAGCCGACGACCGGGTTGGGGCTGGTGGAGCCGAGTCCGCGGGCGGCGAGCTCGACGGCTCGGCGCATGGCGCGGGTGTCCGCGTCGGGTGCCGCGTGCGCTGCGTGTGTCGCCACCGGGTCCTCCTGCCTCATCGGGCACGGACTCCGGGGCCTGTCGGGATACGACAGATGAAGCGGTACAGCGCACACGGGGACGCCGAGGCCGGAAAAACGGTCCGCTCCGGCATATCCGCAGGGATATGCCGACGAACCGCCGACGGCGGCGTACCGGTCACTGGCCCGCCGCGCACTGCCTCCCATCCGGACTTTAACCGTCGGTCCAGGAATCTCACCTGGTCAACCGGCCGCTGGCTGCGGACGGGTCGCGGACTATAACCGCCGGTTCGGAATTACACCGACCCCGGAGTGCGCTGCTTACTGGTACTGAAGCCAGTCTGCCACGGGTGATCGGCGGCCATGCGGGTGAAGCGCTGTGGCCTGGGTCACAAGGTGGCCGTTCTCGAGCGAACGTATTGCGCCTCCCGCACCCCGCCTGTACGCCGCCCGTGCGCCGCCTCCGCCGCCCGTGCGCCGCCTCCGGCCCCACTTTGGTCCAGACCTATTGACGGGTTGGTCTAGTCCTCTTAACGTTCCCCTCATCTTTCCCGGGAACAGCCCGTCAGATGTGCGCACGTCACGGGCCAACCAGGGCTGCCCCCGGTCAGGTTGCTGCCTGTTGCTGCCCGTCGTGTCCTGCCATCCTCCCCTCCCCAGGAGGCACCATGCCGTCCCCCACACGTTCGAGAGCGATGCTCCTGGCATCCGGCGCGGCAATCGCCGGACTGCTTTTCGGCGGACTGTCCACTACCGGGCATGCCGCCCCGGTGTCCCCCCAGACGGAGTCCGGGGGAGAGAGCTGTCGCCCCGACGGGCTGTACAAGACGGCCGGTGTCGACGTCCCGTACTGCTCGGTGTACGACACCGAAGGCCGCGAGAAGATGGGCGCCGACCACCAGCGTCGCGTCATCGGCTACTTCACCGGCTGGCGCACCGGCAAGGACGGCGCCCCCGCCTACCTCGCCAACAACATCCCGTGGTCCAAGGTCACCCACCTGAACTACGCCTTCGCCCACGTGGGCGGCGACAACAGGATCTCGGTCGGCGCGGACGGCGCGAACAACGCCGCCACCGGAATGACCTGGCCGGGCGTCGCGGGTGCCGAGATGGATCCGGCCCTCCCGTACAAGGGCCACTTCAACCAGCTGACCAAGTTCAAGAAGCAGTACCCCGACGTCAAGACGCTGATCTCGGTGGGCGGCTGGGCCGAGACCGGCGGCTACTTCGGTGACGACGGCAACCGCGTCGCCTCCGGCGGCTTCTACTCGATGGCCACCAACGCCGACGGCTCGGTCAACCAGGCCGGCATCGACACGTTCGCGGACTCCTCGGTCGAGTTCATCCGCACGTACGGGTTCAACGGCGTCGACATCGACTACGAGTACCCGACCACCATGAAGGACGCGGGCAACCCGCTGGACTGGCAGCTCTCCAACGCCCGCCGGGCCGGCCTCGTCAAGGGCTACGACGCCCTGATGAAGAGCCTGCGCGAGAAGCTCGACCGGGCCGGCGCCGCCGACGGCAAGCACTACCTGCTCACCGTCGCCGCACCCTCCTCCGGCTACCTCCTGCGGGGCATGGAGACCTTCCAGATGCAGAAGTACCTGGACTACGTCAACATCATGTCCTACGACCTGCACGGCGCCTGGAACGAGTTCGTCGGCCCGAACGCCTCGCTCTTCGACGACGGCAAGGACGCCGAGCTGGCCGCCGCGAACGTCTACGGCAGCTCCCAGTACGGCGGCATCGGCTACCTCAACACCGACTGGGCCTACCACTACTTCCGCGGCTCCATGCCGGCCGGCCGCATCAACATCGGCCTGCCCTACTACACGCGCGGCCACAAGAACGTGCAGGGCGGCACCGACGGTCTGTGGGGCAAGGCCCCCGCGACCACCTGCCCGGCGGGCGCGGGCCTGACCAAGTGCGGTGACGGCGCCGTCGGCATCGACAACCTGTGGCACGACAAGGACACCAACGGCGTCGAGGCGCCGGCCGGTTCCAACCCGATGTGGCACGCCAAGAACCTGGAGAAGGGGATCGTCGGCGACTACGTCACCTCGTACGGCTTCCCGGCGAACACCACGCTGACCGGCACCTACGCCCGCAAGTACGACGCGGCGCTGGTCGCGCCGTGGCTGTGGAACGCGCAGAAGAAGGTCTTCCTGTCCACCGAGGACGAGCAGTCGGTGGCGGCCAAGGCCGACTACGTGGTGGACCGCGGGATCGGCGGCACCATGGTCTGGGAGATGGCCGGCGACTACGGCTGGAACGCCGCCAAGGGCCAGTACGAGATGGGCTCCACGCTCACCTCGCTGATGTACGACAAGTTCAAGGCGGCCGCCCCGTACGGCGCGAAGAAGTCGAACACCGCCCTGCCGGCCCAGGCCGTGGACATCAAGACGGAGTTCACCGAGTTCAAGCTGGGCGACTCCAACTACCCGATCACCCCGAAGATCAAGATCACCAACAACACGGGAACGGCGCTGCCGGGTGGCACCGAGTTCCGGTTCGACTACTCGACGTCGGCCCCGGACAACGCTTCCGACCAGTCCGGCTTCGGCACGACCGTGATCAGCAGCGGCCACACCGGCAGCAACGCCGGCGGCCTGAGGGGCGACTTCCACCGGGTGTCCCTGAAGCTCCCGGCCTGGCAGACGCTGGCCCCGGGCGCCTCGGTCGACCTGGCGTTCAACTACTACCTGCCCGTCTCCACACCCTCCAACTGGACGGTGAACATCTCCGGCACGGCCTACTCGCTCGCCGGGGACCTGGCGCGCGGCGTCACGGTGGTTCAGCCGGGCAGCACCACGCCGCCCACCACTCCCCCGCCCACGACCGCGCCGCCGACCACGCCGCCCCCGACCACCACACCCCCGACGGGCGGTACGTGCACCGGCCCGGCGTACGTGGCGGGTCAGATCTACAACAGCGGCAACGTCGTCTCCCACAAGGGCCACACCTGGAAGGCCCAGTGGTGGACGCAGAACGAGGAGCCCGGCACCACCGGCGAATGGGGCGTCTGGAAGGACCAGGGCGCCTGCTGACACCCGCCGGGCGGCACGGGACGGAGTGAAGGCGTGAGGACCCGGTGGCCCGGCGGCCACCGGGTCCTCGCACGTACACCCCGGCATGCGGCCGGCCCTCGGGTCCGCAAGCGCCCGAACTCCTTCGGCGGCGGCTGTCACATTTCCGGGGGCCGTCCGGTCTCTGCTGGTGAAAGGCACCAGTTCCAGCGAAGGGCAGGACCCATGAGCACCATCCTCGTCACCGGAGGCACCGGAACCCTCGGCACGCTCGTCGTCGACCGGCTCCGCGAGGCGGGCCACGAGGTCCGCGTGCTGAGCCGTCACTCCCCGGACCACCCGGTCGACCTGCGGGACGGCAGCGGGCTGGCCGCGGCCATGGCGGGCGCGGAGGTCGTCGTGCACTGCGCGAGCAACACGCGCGGCGCGGGCAGGGGCGACGAGGCGGCCGCCGGACACCTGATCGAGACGGCCCGGCGGACGGGGACGGTCACGAACACCGTCTACGTCTCGATCGTCGGCGTGGACGTGGTCCCCTTCGGCTACTACCGGAGGAAGCTGAGGGTGGAGCGGATGCTGGAGGAGTCCGGTCTGGGCGTCACGATCCTGCGCACGACCCAGTTCCACGACCTGGTGGCACAGGTGGCGGCCATGGCGGCGAAGCTGCCCGTCGTGCCGCTGCCGAACGGGGTCCGGGTCCAGCCGATCGCGGCCGAGGAGGTGGCGGACCGCCTGGCGGAGCTGGCCGTCCCGGCCCCGGCGGGCCGCGTCCCGGACATGGGCGGCCCGGAGGTCCGCACCCTGCCGGAGCTGGGCCGGGCCTACCTCTCGGCGACGGGGCGGCGCCGCCGGGTGGTCCCGCTGCCGCTGTGGGGCAAGGCGTACGCGGCCTTCCGTCGCGGCGGAAACCTGGCGCCCTCCCGCGCGGTGGGCCGGATCACGTTCGCGCAGTTCCTGGCCGGGCGGGAGCGGTAGGCACGAGGGGCAGCGGTCGGGGGCGCCGGGGATATCAGCCGGACGCCCCGCCGAACAGCACCTCCTGCGCCGCCTCGCGCGCGGCCAGCCGGGCCCCCTCCAGGACCGCCGGGCCGCCCAGGGCGGTGGCCCGCACCTCGGTGGGGACCGGGGTGAGCGTGGCCAGCCGGCCGGCCACCCGGGCCGCCAGGGCGGGGCCGCCCGCGAGGCCCAGTTCGCCCCCCAGGACCACGCATCCCGGGTCCAGGACCGCGACGACCGCCGCCGCGCCCAGCGCCAGGCGCTCGGCGAGGGCGTCGAGGAAGGCCTCCCCCGCGGCCCCGGCCACCGCCTCCTGCGCCGGGCCCGTGAAGCCGTGCTCGCGCGCGAGCGCCGTCACGGCCTCCTGCCCCGCCAGGGCGTGGAAGCCGCCTCCGCAGTCGGTGGCCGAGGGCAGGCCGCCGGTGCCCGGGACCGGGAGGAAGCCGATCTCGCCCGCCCCGCCGGAGGCGCCCCGGCGCAGCCGCCCGTCCAGGACGACGGCCGCGCCCACCCCCGCGCCGAGCCACAGGAGCACGAAGGAGTCCAGGTCGCGGGCCACGCCGAGGCGCTGTTCGGCGAGGGCGGCCAGGTTGGTCTCGTTCTCGACGGCCACCACGGCGGTCAGGCTCCGCTGCAGCGCCGCCGCGAGGTCCCGGTGCCAGGCGGGCAGGCCGTTGGTGTCACGGAGTTCCCCGGTGGCGGGGGCGACGAGGCCGGGGGCGCCGACGACGACGGTGTGCAGTTCGCCGGCCCCGGCCCCGCGGGCGGTGCGCAGCAGGGCCGCGACCGCGTCCTCGGGAGCGCCGACGGGCAGGGCGGCCTCGGCCAGGGGCCGGCCAAGGAGGTCGGTGACCACGGCGGTGACGCTGTCCGTGCGCACGTCCAGGGCGGCGAGGTGGGCGCGGCGGGCGACGATGCCGTACAGCTTGGCGTTGGGGCCGCGGCGCTGTTCGCCGGATTCCCCGACGACCTCGATCAGCCCGGCTCCGATGAGCCGGTCCACGAGGTCGGCGACCGACGGGCGGGAGAGGCCGGTCCTGGCCTTGAGCTGGGTGGCCGTCAGCGGTCCGGCCTCCTGGAGCAGTTGCAGGGCCAGGCGGTCGTTGATGGCGCGCGCCGTGCTCGGTGAGGCGGGGGAGGGAATCGGTACCGGAGTGAGGGCAGGGGTCACGGCGCCCATCCTAGGGAGTCGGAGCCGTCAACTATCAGGCAGGGTCCCTGATAGTTTAGTTCCCATGACCGGGGAATCCGACCTCAGCCCGGCGCGTCTGCGCCATGCCCGCTTCGCCATCGCCGCCGTCTTCTGCGCCCACGGCGCCGTCACCGGCTCCTTCGCCACCCGTATCCCCTGGATCCAGGACCATGCCCAGCTCAGCGCGGGCGCCCTGGGCCTGGCCCTCGCCTTCCCCGCCCTGGGCGCGGCGCTCGCGATGCCGCTGGCGGGGCGGATCAACCACCGTTTCGGCGCCCGCGCCGCGCTGCGCGCACTGCTGGCACTGTGGACCCTGTCCCTGATCCTGCCGAGCCTCGCCCCGAACCTGCCGACCCTGTGCTTCGCGCTCTTCGTGTACGGAGCCACCTCCGGCATGTCGGACGTGGCGATGAACGCGCTCGGCGTGGAGACCGAGAACCGGCTGGGCCGCTCGATCATGTCCTCGCTGCACGGCATGTGGAGCACGGGCGCGCTGCTCGGTTCGGCCGCCGGTGCGGTCGCCGCGCACGCGGGGGCGGACGCACAGCTCCACCACCTGATCGCCGCGCTGGCCCTCACCGCGGCCGGGCTGGTCGCCGTACGCGGCGTGCTGGACCTGAGGAGCGACCAGAACGGGCAGGCCCCTCCGCACTTCGCGCTTCCCCCGAAGTCCGCGCTGTTCATCGGGGCGATCGGCTTCTGCGCGGTCTTCGCGGAGGGGGCGAGTCTGGACTGGTCGGCGGTCTACCTGCGGGACGTCCTGCACACGGACGCCGGCCTGGCGGCGGCCTCCACCACCGCCTTCGCGCTCACCATGGCCGTCGCCCGGCTCGCCGGGGACCGGGTGGTGGACCGGTTCGGGGCGGTGCGCACCGTGCGGGCCGGCGGCGTACTGGCCACCGCGGGCGGGCTGCTCGTCGTGACGGCCCGCCATCCCGCGTCGGCGCTGGCCGGCTTCGGGCTGATCGGCCTCGGCATCGCGGTGGTGGTGCCGCTGGCCTTCGCGGCGGCGGCACGCAGCGGCCCGGCCCCGGCCCAGGCCATCGCGGGCGTCGCGACGATCACGTACACATCGGGACTGATCGCCCCGTCGGCGATCGGGGCGGTGGCGGACGCGACCTCGCTCGTGGTCTCCTTCGGACTGGTCACCCTGCTGGCGTTCGCGCTGGTCGCGGGGGCCGCCGTACTGCGGCAGAAGCCGGCCGTACCCGTGGCCTCCGAGGCCGGTCGGGACGAACCCGCCGGAATCCGCCCGTAACATATCGCTGGCCGCCTAGCGGTACGGAAGTTCGACCAGCGGCGAGAAATCGGAAGTGGTGGAACATGGGCCTCGGCGTGCGCTGGACCCTGCACGGAGACGGGCGGACCCCCGCCCCCGGCGCGGTGGTCCGGCCGGACGAGCGGCTTTCGTGGCCGCGGACCGCGGGGCTCGGCGCCCAGCACGTCGTCGCGATGTTCGGCGCGAGTTTCGTCGCGCCGGTACTGATGGGCCTGGACCCGAACCTGGCCATCATGATGTCCGGCGTCGCGACGGCGATCTTCCTCCTCGCGACGCGCGGACGGGTCCCCTCGTACCTGGGCTGCTCCCTCTCCTTCGTCGGTGTCGCGGCGGCGATCCGCGCCTCGGGCGGCGACAGCGCGGTCGTGACCGGCGCCGTCTTCGTCGTGGGCGCGGCGCTGTTCCTCGCCGGCCTCGCCGTGCAGCGCTTCGGGGCGCGGATCATCCACGCGACGATGCCGCCGGTGGTGACGGGCGCGGTGGTGATGCTGATCGGCTTCAACCTGGCGCCGGTGACGGCTTCGACGTACTGGCCGCAGGACCAGTGGACGGCGCTGCTGACCATGCTGGTCACGGGGCTCGCCGTGGTCTGCCTGCGCGGGTTCTGGTCCCGGATCGCGATCTTCCTGGGTCTGGTCTTCGGGTACGCGCTCTCCTGGATCCTCGACCGCCTCTTCGGCAAGATCCACTCCACGATGGGCGGGGGCGGGGCCGTGGACCACTGGCGCCTCGACCTCTCCGGGGTCGCCTCGGCCGACTGGATCGGGCTGCCGTCCTTCCACGCGCCCCAGTTCGAGTGGTCGGCGATCCTGATCGCCCTGCCCGTGGTGATCGCCCTGATCGCCGAGAACGCCGGTCACGTCAAGGCCGTCGGCGAGATGACCGGCGACCCGCTGGACGACGAGCTCGGCACCGCCATCGCGGCCGACGGCGCCGCGTCCATGCTGTCCACGGCGGTCGGCGGGCCGCCGAACACGACGTACTCCGAGAACATCGGCGTCATGGCGGCCACCCGGGTGTACTCCACGGCGGCGTACTGGGCGGCGGCCGGGTTCGCGCTGCTCTTCGGCCTGTGCCCCAAGTTCGGCGCGGTCGTCGCCGCGATCCCGGGCGGGGTACTGGGCGGGATCACCGTCATCCTCTACGGCATGATCGGCCTGCTCGGCGCCCAGATCTGGCTGAACGGCCGGGTGGACCTGCGCAATCCGCTGAACCTGGTGCCCGCTGCCGCGGGCATCATCATCGGCATCGGCGGGGTCAGGCTGCAGATCACCGAGAGCTTCGAGCTGGGCGGTATCGCGCTGGGCACGATCGTGGTGATCACCGGATACCACGCGCTGCGGTACTTCGCCCCGGCGCACCTGAAGCAGCAGGAGCCCCTGCTCGACGAGGGCACCTCCGCCTACGATGATCAGGACGGCCCGGACACGCCGCGTTGACGGGGTTTCGCCCGAACCGGCGAAGCGTACGGCCAAGTTCCCCGGATCCGGCGCGGCGCCTGCGACCCTGCCCCCATGGAAGCGGTGCTGGCGCGGATGCGCGCCCTGGACGAGCGGCTGCCGCCGCAGGACGGTGTCGCCGTCTTCAACCGGGTCTACCTGACGGTGACGCAGACCCTGCACCGGCGGATCGGACACGGCGGGTTCCCGGCGCCGCGGCGGGCACAGACCCTCAGCGTGCGGTTCGCCGAGCGGTACCTGGCGGCGGTGGAGGCGGACCGGGCGCCGGCCTGCTGGCGGCCGCTGCTCCAGTACCGGCGCCACCCCGGGATCCGGCCGCTCCAGCACGCGCTGGCCGGGATCAACGCGCACATCGGCCACGACCTGGCGGTGGCGGTGGTGTCCACCTGCCGCGCCCTGGAATGTGAACCGGACGCCCTCGAAGCCGACTTCGACCGGGTCGGCGACATCCTGATCGCCCTGGAGGAGCACATCCGGGAGGAGCTGATGCCGGGCCCGGACCTCCTGGAGATCGCCGACCCGCTCACCCACCTGGTCGGCTCCTGGAGCCTGGAGCGCGCCCGCGCGGGCGCCTGGGCGGCGGCCCGCCTGCTGTGGACGCTGCGCCGCTCCCCCGACCTGGCCGAGGAGTTCCGGGAGTCCCTCGACGCGGGCGTCGGACTGGTCGGCCGCTGTCTGCTGACCCCGGGCCGGCTCAGCCGCCGGTGACGGCGGCGAACGGGCCGCCGCGGCCGAAGGCCAGTTCCGCGAAGCGCTCACCGATGCGGCGGTGGCCGGCCGGGTCCGGGTGGAGCCGGTCGGGCAGGGGCAGTTCGGCGAAGTCCGCCGCGCCGTAGAGGGCGCGGCCGTCGAGGTGGTGCAGGTTCGGGTCGTCGGCCGCCCGCTGCGCGGTGACGCGCGCCAGCGCGTCCCGGACGAGGCCGAGCGTGAGCCGTCCGGCGGCCCGCTCCGCCGGGTCGCCGAGCGCCCGGAAGCGCAGCTCCCCGCCCGCCAGTTCCGCGGCGGTGGGGCCCGGGGTGTCCTCGTGGATGGGGCACAGGACGGGAGAGACGACGAGCAGCGGGGTGGTGGGGTGCCCCTCTCGGATGGTGTCGAGGAATCCGTGCACGGCGGGGACGAAGGCGCGCAGGCGCATCACGTCGTGGTTGACCAGATTGATGCCGATCTTCAGGCTGATCAGGTCCGCGGGCGTGTCGCGGACGGCGCGGGCGGTGAAGGGGTCGAGCAGGGCGTTGCCGCCGAATCCCAGATTGACCAGCTCCACACCGCCCAGGACGGCCGCGAGAGCCGGCCAGGTGCCGGTCGGGGCGGCGGCGAAGGAGCCCTGGCTGATGGAGCTGCCGTGGTGCAGCCACACCCTGCGGCCGCGGTCCGGGAGGTCCTCGACCGGGGCGTCGGTGCGCAGGGCGATGAGCTCGGTGACCTCGGTGTGGGGCAGCCAGATCTCGATGTCCTTCATCCCGGCGGGGAGCCCGGTGAACCGGACGGTACCGGGCGGGCCGGGGCGCAGGACCTCGGAGCCGGTGGCCATGTCGACGACGCGCACGTTGCCGCCCGCCACGCTGCCCCGGCCGGCCGGGCGGCCGTCGACGAGCAGCTCGTACACGCCGTCCGGGCGGGCCGGGGCGCCCTGGTAGACCAGCTTCGTGGGGAGCGCGTCCAGCTCGACGGCGGTGGCCCCGGAGCGGAAGGCCAGCCGCACCCCGGAGGGCTGGGCCTCGACCGTGGCCAGGCTCGCGTCGGTGAACTGCTCGCGCGCGCGGGCGGGCAGCCGGTGCGGGAGCACGCCGTGCGCGGTGCGTTCCACGTCGAGGGCGCCGCGCAGCAGGCGCGGCCCGACGGCGGTGGTGATCCACGGGGCCGGGCGGGCCTGTCCGAACGGGGCGGTCATGCCCCCACCCTGTCGGCTCCGGGTCCGTCCCGCACCCGTTTTTGCGCGGGCGCGCTCGCGCCGGGCATGAGAACGGGCCGCCGCCGCGATGTCTGCGCGGGGGCGGCCCGTGGTCACGGGGTCCGGGGCGGGGGTGTCACCACCGGAGTCCGGGAGGGGGAGGTCAGTCCTCCGGGAGTTCGACCGGGGCGATGTCCTCGTAGAGGTCGCCCGGGCCCGGGTTGGTGGAGTCGGTCGTGCCGCCCAGGTGGTGCATGACGCCCCAGACCGCGTTCAGGGCGGTCTGTACGGCGCCCTCGGCCCAGCCGGCCGTCCACGAGATGTCGTCGCCCGCGAGGAAGATGCCGCGCTTGTCCTCGGGGAGGCGGTCCTGCATGAAGTGGGTGAACAGGCGTCGCTGGTAGCGGTAGTGGCCCGGCAGGTTGGCCTTGAACGCGCCCATGAAGTAGGGCTCGTTCTCCCAGGACACGGTCACCGGGTTGCCGATGACGTGGCGGCGGATGTCGACCTTCGGGTAGATCTCGCCGAGGGACTTCAGCATGACCTCCATCCGCTCGTTCGCGGACAGCGGCAGCCACTTCAGGCTGTCGTCGCACCAGGTGTACGAGAGGCAGATGACGGCGGGCTTGTCCGGGCCGTTGTCCAGCAGGTACGTGCCGCGGGTCATGCGGTCCGTGAGGGTCATCGACATGACGTCGCGGCCCGTCTCTTCGTCCTTGTCGAGCCAGAAGGGCCGGTCGACCGGGATGAAGAGCTTGCTGGACTCCATGTAGTGGGTGCGCTCGATCGCCGTCCAGTGGTCGATCGGGAACAGCGTGTCGTCGCACTCGATCTTGGAGAGGAGCATCCAGGACTGCGCGGTGAAGATCGCGGCGCGGTACGTGCGGATGTCGCCGGACGCGTCGGTGACCGTGATGCGGTTGCCCGCCGTACGGTGCAGGCGGGTGACCGCCGGGCGCGGGGTGCCGTCGTGCAGGGAGGACAGCGAGGTGCCCTGGGCCCAGTGGACGATCTTCTCGGGCTCACGCTCCCACAGGCGCAGCGGGAGCTGCTGCGAGCCGCCCACGATGCCGCGGTGGTGGTCGTCGGCCTCGGTGTAGACGACGCGCAGGATCTCCAGGATGGAGTTCGGGAAGTCGGTGTCCCAGCCGCCCGTGCCGAAGCCGACCTGGCCGAAGATCTCGCGCTTGCGGAACGACTGGAAGGCCTGCGACTTGCAGAGGAACCCGTAGAAGGTCTCGTCGTCGAGCTTCTCGACGAGCTTGGCCCAGATCTCGCGGATGCGCGGGACGTCCCGCTCGCGCATCGCGGTGTTCATGTCGGAGAAGTCGGCGCCCTCGTCGAGGCATTCGTTCCACGCGGCGGCGACGTCGCGGTAGACCTGCGGGAGGTCGGCGATGGTCTCGGCGTAGTGCGTCTCGCCCTTGAGGTCGACGACCGTCGAGGGGGTCGCCTCGGCGAGCGGGTTCGGGAAGGGCTCCGTGACCAGGCCGACGAGGTCGATGTAGTGCTGCAGGGCCGTGGAGGACGGCGGGAAGCGCATCGCGCCCATCTCCGCGGTCAGCTCCTCGGTGCCGGCGCCCTCGAAGCCGACGGTGCGCAGCCGGCCGCCGATCTGGTCGGCCTCGTAGACGACGGGCTTGAGGCCCATCTTCATGAGCTCGTAGGCCGAGATGATGCCGGACAGGCCGCCGCCGATCACGGCGACCTCGGTGCCGTGCTCGGTCGCCGGTATCTGGCCGAGACCCGCCGGGTGGGCGAGGAAGTCGTCGTACGCGTACGGGAAGTCCGGCCCGAACATGGTGATCGGGGGCTGTCCGTCGCTGTGCGGGACGGCGGTGGTGGGCACCGTGGACGTCATGGGGGTACGTCTCCTTGCGGCCTTGCGGCGGGACTGGTGGAAGAGGAGGGCTCAGACGAGGGAGGCGTAGAGCCCGGGGCGGCGGTCGCGCAGGTACGGATTGTTCTCGCGCGAGGCGGCCAGCAGCTCGGGATCGGCCTCGCCGAACACCAGCTCCTCGCCGCGGCCGGCCCGGGTGCGGGTGACCCCGTCGGGGCTCGTCAGGCAGCTGAGTCCGACGAACTCGAACTCGCCTTCCGGACCGGTGCGGTTGACGTACGCGATGTACATCTGGTTCTCGAAGGCCCGTACGGGGACGAGCTGTTCGGCGACGAACTGGAACGGGTGCATCTGCGCGGTCGGCACCAGGAGGAAGTCGGTGCCGGCGAGCGCGTGCGCCCGGACGTTCTCGGGGAACTCCACGTCGTAGCAGATCATGATGCCGATGCGGAGGCCGTTCAGGTCGGCCTGGACGACGGGGGTGTCGCCGGGGGTGAAGGCCTCCTGCTCGAAGCAGCCGAAGAGGTGCGTCTTGCGGTAGTTCGCGAGCCGGGCGCCGTCCGGGCCGACGAGCTGCGCCGCGTTGTAGACGGTGTCGCCGTCCCGCTCGGGGTAGCCGTAGAGGACCGCGATCCCGTGGCGGCGGGCGATGCCGCCGATGACGTGGGCGGACTCGCCGTCGGCGGGCTCGGCGAGACCGGCGATGTCCTCGACCTCGAGGGCGTACCCGGTCAGGAACATCTCCGAGGTCACGAGGAGCCCGGCCCCGCCCTGTGCGGCGCGCGCCGCGGCCTCGTCGAGCGCCTTGAGGTTCTCGGCGGTGTCGCCGAGCCGTCCGGAGCTCTGGAGGAGGGCGGTGCGCAGCGGGGCCATGGACTACCTCTGTGGCAGGAGGGGTGGGGTCCTTAGACGGTACGTTCGCGCGTTCGACCCGGACAAGCCGTGACCGTTGCGCTGCGCGCATCGATTCGTTGCGTGTTCCACCACTTGCCCGGAGATTCGTTGCGCGGGGGCCCCGAGGGGCCGGGCCGGCCCGGTCGGAGCCCCCGCGGTCCGCTCAGGATCCGGTGCGGAAGGCCGGGTGCGCGGCGAGGAAGCGGAGATCGTCGAGGATGTCGGGGGTGTGGTCGCGGACCACGCGGCCGCTCCAGGTGTCGACGAGGGCGGGGGCGGCCGCAGTGCCGTCGAAGTGGTGGTCCGCCGCCTCGTACGCGAGGCGCAGCTCGGTGCGCCCGGGTGCCGCGGTGTCCTCGGCGAGGACGGTGACGCCGACGGAGTCCTCGATGCCCAGCAGGGCGAGGGCCGCCGCCACCTGCCGGGAGCGCGGACAGCCGGCGCAGAGGTACAGGCGGTAGCGGTGCGGGACGGGGGAGAAACCGGTCCCGATGCGGCCGCGCGGGGCGGGGGCCGGACCGGTGCGGGGCGAGGCGGTGTGCGACATGGCTCTCCTGGGGCGGGCGCGGGGTAGTGGCCTGATCAGGGCTGGGTTCCCGGCGGCGCGGGGCGCGCGGTCCGGGTCGCCCGAGTCGGTCCGGGGTGGTTCAGCCCCGCGCGCCGGAAGCGCTGCACACCCGCAGGAGGTCGATGTGCAGGCGACGGGTCAGCCACCGGCGGCGGAGGGTCCGTGTGTCCACCCGTCCCACCCCCGTCCCCGTCCTCGCACGGCCCGTCCCGCGGTCGTTAGGCTTCCCGCGGCGGCCCGCCGGCCGTCGTGGCCGTCCCCGGCAGTCTCGTGGCGGCGCACGGGGCCGTCAAGAAGGCGGTGAGGGCCGGCTTCGCAACCCTACGCACCGAATGGAGCTCCGCACCGATGTCCCCCGAGGCACTCGACGTACTCGACAACCCGGTCTGGGCCGCGCTGACCGGACCGCACCGTGCCTTCGCCGAGCACGGGCCCGCGGGTCTGGCCGCCCGCTATCCGCGGGACGCCAGCCCGTTCGCGGCGCTCGCCGACCCGCGGGACCCCCGTGCGTGGGCGGATCTGGCGGCGCTGGCCGGACCCGGGGAGGGGGTCTGGGTGACCGGGCTGCTGACCCCGCCGCCGGGCTGGGAGACCGTGGCGGCCGTTCCCGGTGTGCAGCTGGACGGCCGGGCGGTACGGGCCGAGGCGGCGCCCGAGGCGGCCCCGCTGGGGCCCGGCGACGTGCCGGAGATGCTGGAGCTGGTCGAGCTGACCAGGCCGGGCCCGTTCATGGACCGGACCGTCGAGCTGGGCACCTACCTGGGGATCCGCCACGAGGGGCGGCTCGTCGCGATGGCCGGGGAGCGGATGCGGCCGACGGGCTGGTCGGAGATCAGCGCCGTGTGCACGCACCCGGACCACCGGGGCCGGGGCCTGGCGGGCCGGCTGATACGGGCGGTCGCCGCAGCGGTGCGCGAGCGCGGGGACAGCCCGTTCCTGCACGCGGCGGCGGAGAACGCGGGGGCGGTGCGGCTCTACGGGTCGATGGGGTTCACCCTGCGGCGCCGGCCGGACTTCCTGGGGCTCCGTACGCCGGCCGGGGAGGTGTGATCCGCAGGCGGTTGGCCTCGGCGGGGTTTCGCGGGGCGTCCAGCGGTCAGACGCGGGACAACCCACGGAAAGGAACTGCCATGACCGACGTCTCAAGGCTGCCCGGCTCCGCGCACCATCACTGGCAGTGGCAGCTGCGCGCGGCCTGCCGGAACCTGGGCCCCGGGCGCTTCTACCATCCGGCGGGCGAGCGGGGCGAGGAACGGGCGGACCGCGACGATGCGGCGAAGCAGGTCTGCGCGGTCTGCCCCGTGCGCGCCGCGTGCCTGGAGCACGCGCTGCGGACCCGTGAGCCCTTCGGGGTCTGGGGCGGGCTGACGGAGGAGGAACGCCGGGCCCTGCTGGGTCCGGCCGGCGCTCACGCCGGTGCGGCCCGCGTGAGCGCCGGGCATCGCTGATCGCTGCCCGCCGGACCCGGTGGGCACGCCCGGTACGGCCTCGGCGCGGCCGGCGGTTCGGCCCCGCCGAGGCCGTACCGGGCTGCCGTTTCCGTCCCGCCGGGAGGTCCTGGGATGCGGGCCCGCCGTTACGGGCCGGGCCTCCGGGACCGCCGTACGGGCCGGGCGTGCGGCCCGGCGCGTGGGGATCCCGTACGGCCCCGCCCGCGTCAACGCGGCTGCGCCCCGGCATCGCATGCCGGGGCGCAGGGGTGTGCGGAACGGCCCCTACGCGGGCGCGCCCGAGGTGAAGCGGCGCAGGAGCGGGGAGAGGACCAGGACGGACTTGGTGCGTTCCACGAAGGGTTCGCCCGCGATGCGCTCCAGTACCCGCTCGAAGTGCCGCATGTCGGAGGCGAAGACCTGGACGAGGGCGTCCGCGTCGCCGGTGACGGTCGACGCGGACACCACCTCGGGGTACCGCTCCAGCCCTCGCCGGATGTCGTCCGGCGAGGTGTTGTGGCGACAGTAGATCTCGATGAAGCCCTCGGTCTCCCAGCCCATCGCGGCGGGGTCCACGCGGACCGTGAAGCCGGTGATGGCGCCTTCGGCCCGCAGCCGGTCCACGCGCCGCTTCACGGCGGGGGCGGAGAGGCCGACCTCGGACCCGATGTCCGCGTAGGAGCGGCGGGCGTCCTCGGCGAGGGCGTGCACGATGCGTTCGTCGAGATCGTTCAGTCGCACTGCGGGTGGATCACTTCTCTGCTGTGGCCAATGTGGAGCGGCGCATGCCGTACAGGAAGTAGAACACGAGGCCCGCGGCCATCCAGCCACCGAAGACGAACCACGTGGCGGTATCGAGGGTGGACATCATGTAGCCGCAGGCGACGACGCCCAGGATCGGGGTGACGGGGAAGAGCGCCACCTTGAACGTGCGCGGCATCTCCGGGCGCGTCCTGCGCAGGATGACGACGGCGACGTTGACGAGGCCGAAGGCGAAGAGGGTGCCGATGCTGGTGGCGTCGGCCAGCTTGCCCAAGGGGATGAAGGACGCGAGGACGCCACAGAAGAGGGAGACGATGACCACGTTGGCGCGGGGCGCGCCGGTCTTCTCGTCGACCTTGGCGAAGACCTTGGGGACCAGGCCGTCGCGGGACATCGCGAAGAGGATGCGGGTCTGGCCGTAGAGGACGGCGAAGACGACCGAGGCGATGGCGACGACGGCGCCTGCGGCGAGGACGACGCCCCAGAAGCTGTGGCCGGAGACGTCGGTCATGATCTGGGCGAGCGCGGCTTCGGTGCCCTCGAAGTCCTTCCAGGGCATGGCGCCGACGGCGACGAAGGCGACGAGCACGTACAGGACGGTGACGATGCCCAGCGAGAGCATGATCGCGCGGGGCAGGTCCCTCTTCGGGTTCTTGGCTTCCTCACCGGCGGTGGAGGCGGCGTCGAAGCCGATGTAGGAGAAGAAGAGGGTGGCGGCGCCGGCACTGATGCCGGTGATGCCGAGCGGGGCGAGCGGGGCGTAGTTGCCGGCCTTGATGCCCATGAAGCCGATGCCGATGAAGAGCAGCAGGGTGACGATCTTCACCGCGACCATGATCGAGTTGATCCGGGCGCTCTCCTTGGCGCCGCGCATCAGGAAGACCATGGCGAGCAGGACGACGACCAGCGCCGGCAGGTTGATCCAGCCGCCGTCGCCCAGCGGGTTCGAGAGCGTCTCGGGGAGGGTGTAGCCGATGGTCCCGTCGAGGAGCTCGTTGAGGTACTGGCCCCAGCCGACGGCGACGGCCGCGACCGACACGGCGTACTCCAGGACCAGGCACCAGCCGCAGATCCAGGCGATGAACTCGCCCATGGTCGCGTACGAGTACGAGTACGAGGATCCGGAGACCGGGACGGATCCGGCCAGCTCGGCGTAGGACAGCGCCGAGAACAGCGCGGTCAGGCCCGCGATGATGAAGGAGATCGTCACGGCGGGGCCGGCCTTGGGGGCGGCGGTGCCGAGGACGACGAAGATGCCGGTGCCCAGGGTCGCGCCGATGCTGATCATCGTCAGCTGCCACATGGTGAGCGAGCGGCGCAGCGAGCCGCCCTCGCCCTGACCTCCCTCGGCGACCAGCTGCTCGACCGGCTTGCGGCGGAGGAGCGGGTGGGCGGCCCTGCGGGGCTCGGTCGAGACGGGTGGCGCCTGGCCGTGGTCGAGCACGAAGGACTCCTTGTTCACTGCGGATGGAGACTGTCAGGCGTCGACCGCAGCGGTCCGGAGCAGGAGCAGGCCTGAGCCTGGGCATGGGGGACCGCCGAGCAGGCGGTCCTCGCCACTCCACGTACAGCGAGTGAGCCTACGAGCTGATGGATACCGCCCGTAATGCACCATCCTTGCACATTGGCGCACGATCGTTGCGCGGATCTGTCCCGGATGGTCCTTTGTTGCGCGCGGATGATCGATCGATGCGCAGCCGGCCCCGAACGCCGTTCTTGACACTCCGTCAGATGTGTCGCAGTGTGCGGCCCGGGCCGGCCCGACCGGCTTTGGTGCGCGCGGCGGCGGTGAACCGGGCCCGGGCGGGGTACTGGTGAACGCGGTGGCGCCGGGGTGCCGCGGGGCCGGGTGTGCCGGGGCGCCGGGGTGCCGGGCGCCGCGGACGTTCGTACCCGACGACCGGAGGCGAAGAGTGAGACCAGCGGAACCGCTGAGCCCTGACGCGCGGTGGCAGGACCCCGGGCCCTTCCTGCGCGGGGTGGCCTGGCTGGACAAGGGGCGCCCGGTACGGGCCGACCCGGCCGACACCATGCGGCTGCCCTGGGACACCGGCGAGCGTGCCACCCTGCCCATCGGGGTCCGGGTGGAGTTCACCACCGAGACCGCGCGGGCGGTGGAGATCCGCTACCGGGCCACAGTTCCCGGCCCCACCGACGCCCTGCGCGACCTCGCGCACGGCTTCGCGCTGTGGGACCGCCGCGGGGTGGTCCGCGAGGTGTTCACCGAACCGGCCGCCGAGGCCGTCGTACGGATCGAACTGCGCGGCGGTACCGGCCCCTTCACCGTCCACCCGCCCGAGACCCAGTCCCCGCTGGTCCTCGGCCTGCGCGGAATAGGCGGACTCCTCGCCCCGCCGCCGCCCGCACCGCGCTGGATCGTGCACGGCGACTCCATCACCGAGGGCTGGTGGTCCACGCGCCCCGCCCACGGCTGGCCCGCGGTCGCCGGCCGGGCGCTGGGCTGGGACACCGTGAACCTCGGCTACGCGGGCGCCGCCCGCGGGGAGCTCGCCACCGCCGAACAGCTCGCCGGTCTGCCCGCCGACGTCATCACCCTCGCCTTCGGCACCAACTGCTGGTCCCGGGTGCCGTTTTCCGCCTCCCTGCTGTACGAGACCACCCGCGTCTTCCTCGACCTGGTCCGCCAGGGGCACCCGCGGACCCCGGTCCTGCTGGTCTCCCCCGTCTTACGGCCCGACGCCGAGCGCACCCCTAACAGGCTGGGCGCCACGCTGGGCGCCCTGCGCGACGCGATGGAGCGCGCCGCGCGGGACCGGATCGCCGCCGGGGACGACCGCCTCGCCGTGCTCCCCGGTCGTGACCTGCTCGGTCCCGAACACCTGGCGGACGGACTGCACCCCAACGACGCCGGACACCAGGTGCTCGGCCTCGCTGTGGCCACGGCTCTGCGGCGGGCCGGGTTCGACGCGGGGTGAGTGAAACAGCCCACACGACTCCGATTGAACGGATCGACCCCGACAGGGCGTGTCCTTCGCACAGTTGCCGACGCACCGGAGACGGGCGGCGGACACGGAGACACCACACGTGGGAGAGATCAAGATGGGCATCAAGCGCGGAACCACCCTGGCCGCCGTGGCAGTCGTCGTCACCCTCACGGCGACGGCCTGCGGCGGGTACGACTTCAAGGCCGGCGACGCGAAGCCGGCCGGGGCCGCGGCCCAGGCTCCCGCATCCGGCTCAGGCGACTACGGCTCCGACTACGGCGCGGGATCCGCCGCCGCCCCGGGAGACGCCGCCGACTCGGGCGGCAAGCCCGCCGGGCAGCTGGCGGCCGCCCAGAACGAACAGATCGGCGCCGTCCTCGCCGACAGCGCCGGCTTCACTCTCTACCGCTTCGACAAGGACACCGCGAAGCCGCCGAAGTCCAACTGCGAGGGCGACTGCGCGAAGACCTGGCCGGTGGTCCCGGCCGGCGACGCCACCGCCGCCGCGGGCATGGACCCGGCGCTGCTGGGCGAGGTCGCCCGCGCCGACGGCAGCAAGCAGCTGACGGTGGCCGGCTGGCCGGTGTACCGCTACAGCAAGGACACCAAGGCCGGCGAGACGAACGGGCAGGGCGTCGGCGGGACCTGGTTCGCCTTCGGCCCCGACGGCAAGAAGGCCGCGAAGGCGGCTGACGCTCCCGCTCCCGCTCCTGCTCCCGCCGGTGCGGGCCAGGTCTCCGGCGCGCTGACCGTGGCCAACGACCCCAAGCTCGGCGACCACATCGTCGACGGGAACGGCATGACCGTCTACCGGTTCAAGAAGGACACGGCGTGGCCGATGGCCTCCAACTGCACCGGCGACTGCGTGGCCAAGTGGCCGGTCGTGCCCCCGGTGGACAAGGCCAACGTCAAGGGCATCGTGGAGAAGGGCTTCTCGGTCCTGGACCGCCCCGACGGCAAGAAGCAGCAGTCGGTCGACTGCTGGCCCATCTACACCTTCACGGGTGACAAGAAGGCCGGCGACGTCAACGGGCAGGGCGTCGGGGGCACCTGGTACGCGGTCTCGCCCGACGGCAAGCTGATCACCACCTCCTGATCACCACCTCCTGATCACCACCCCTGATCACCACCTGCTGACCGCCTTCCAGGTCGCCTCTTCCTCCTGGACCCCTCCCCCGCATCCCGAGCCGCGCGGCCCCCTGCCCCCTCCCCCCGGCAGGCGGGCCGCGCACCGTTTCGCCGCGGCGCACTCGTCCCTAGACTGCGCCGCATGCTGCGCGTACTGGCCGTCGACGACGAGAAGCCGCTCCTGGAGGAGCTCCTCTACCTGTTGCGCTCCGATCCCCGGGTGCGCAGCGCGGAGGGGGCCTCGGACGCGACCGGGGCGCTGCGCCGGATCACCCGGGCGCTGGAGGCCGGCCCGGACGGGGACGACGGCATCGACGTGGTCTTCCTCGACATCCACATGGCCGGGCTGACCGGGCTGGACATCGCCAGGCTGCTCGCCGGGTTCGCGCGGCCGCCGCTGATCGTGTTCGTCACCGCCCACGAGGGTTTCGCCGTACAGGCCTTCGACCTCAAGGCCGTGGACTACGTGCTCAAGCCCGTCCGCCCGGAGCGGCTGGCCGAGGCCGTGCGGCGGGCCTGCGCGCAGCTGGGCCGGGCCACAGAGGCCCCGGCCGCCGCTGCCGAGGGGCCACCGGGAGGCCCGCCCGGCGCCGTGCCGGCCGTGCCGGGCCCGCCCGGCGTACCGGCGGCGCACCGCCCGGCGGCCGAGGTCACCGCCGCGGACCGCACGCCGGAGCAGATCGCCGTCGAACTGGGCGGGGTCACCCGGTTCGTGGCGATCGCCGACATCGCCTATGTCGAGGCCCAGGGCGACTACGCCCGGCTCCACACCGACGGGGGCAGCCACCTGGTCCGGATCCCGCTGTCCACGCTGGAGGAGCGGTGGGCGGCGCGCGGGTTCGTCCGGATCCACCGCCGCCATCTGGTGGCGCTGGCCCGGATCGACGAGCTGAGGCTGGACGCGGGCACCACCAGCGTCCGGGTGGGTTCGGCGGAGCTCCAGGTGAGCCGCAGGCACGCGCGGGGGCTGAGGGACGTCCTGATGCGCCAGGCCACCGGCTGAGCCGACCGGGGACTCCCGGCCGACTGTCGGCCGGCTCCCGGCTTCCGGCTCCCGGCTCCCGGCTCCCGGCTCCCGGCTCCCGGCTCCCGGCTCCCGGCAGCACGTCGGCCGACCGCCCGCCGCACGTCGGCCTTCCGTCGACGGTCCGCAAGTCGACCGCCCGCCGGGCGACAGCGACCGTCCGACGGCGTGGCGGCGCCGTTCGTCGCGCGCCGAGGGGCGTACGGCGATCCGCCGCGGCCGTCGGCCGCACCGCCCGGGTCGACGGCCCACCGGGGTCGCCGCCCCCGCGTATCGTGGATCTTCCGGCGCGGGAGGAGCGAGATGTCCGAAATCCAGGCGCTGCTCGACGCCCTCGCCGCACTGCCCCGCACCCGGCCCACCGGGCCCGCCGAGGCCGAGGAGTTGCTGGCCCGGCTGCGCAGCGCGGCCGCGCGCTGGGCCGACGTCCTGTACGAGGCCGGCGAGGGCGTCCGCGGCCGGCTGCCGCCCCGCGCGGAGGCGGCGCTGACGCTGGCCTTCCGCCGCGCCGAGGAGTCGTACGTGGAGCTGGAGATCGCCCTGCGCGATTGCGCGGAACACCGCGACCCGGCGATCTGAGCCGCCGGGCCCCGCCCGACGGGCCGGGCCCGGCCGGTCCGAATCGGGCCTGTTGCCCTGTCAGGGGGCGTGCGTAGACTCCCGTCACCCTCCCCCGTTGCTTCGCCGGGGGTCCCCCGCCCCTGCCGAAGGACCGCCCGGTGAACCAGACGTACGCGCTGACCGCGGTCACCGTCGTCGTCCTGGTCACGGTCCTGGTCGGCGCCCTGGGCCTGCGGATATCCCGGACCACCTCCGACTTCTACGTCGCCTCCCGCACGGTCGGGCCCCGCCTGAACGCGGCGGCCATCAGCGGGGAGTACCTCTCCGCCGCGTCCTTCCTCGGGGTGGCCGGGCTGGTGCTGCTCCAGGGTCCGGAGATGCTCTGGTACCCCGTGGGCTACACCGCCGGATACCTGGTGCTGCTCGTGCTGGTGGCGGCCCCGCTGCGCCGCTCGGGCGCGTACACGCTGCCGGACTTCGCCGAGGCCCGGCTGGAGTCCCAGGCGGTGCGCCGGATCGCGGTGCTGTTCGTCATCGGGGTCGGCTGGCTGTACCTGCTGCCGCAGCTGCAGGGCGCGGGGCTGACCCTGGAGATCCTGACGGGGGCCCCGCACTGGGTGGGCGGGGTGGTCGTCGCCGTCGTGGTGAGCGCCGCCGTGGCCGCCGGCGGGATGCGCAGCATCACCTTCGTGCAGGCCTTCCAGTACTGGCTCAAGCTCACCGCGCTGCTGATCCCGGCCTTCTTCCTGGTCGCCGCGTGGGCCGGGGACGGCGCACCGCGGGCCTCCTTCGACGCCCCGGCCGTCTTCCGCGAGCACACCGCCGTCACGCTGGCCGAGGACGTACGGCTGTCGGTGGAGGCGCCGCTGACGGTGACGGTGACCGGGCAGGTGGACGGGCGGACGTACGAGGCCGCCCCGGTGACCCTGGCCGCCGGGCAGCACTCCATACGGGCCCGCGCGCGGCTGGAGTTCACCCCGGACACGGCGGTGCCAGGCACCCGGGCCGAGGCGGGGCTCGGGGTGTCCAGCTGGTCGGAGCCGCTGTCCGGGGACCGCCGGGAGTACCGGCTGTACGCGACGTACGGGCTGATCCTGGCCACCTTCCTCGGCACGATGGGTCTGCCGCACGTCGCGGTGCGCTTCTACACCAGCCCCAACGGGCGGGCCGCCCGCCGCACCACGCTGGTCGTGCTCGGGCTGGTCGGGGTCTTCTACCTGCTGCCGCCGGTCTACGGGGCGCTGGGCCGGATCTACGCGCCCGAGCTCGCCCTCACCGGCGACGCGGACGCGGCGGTGCTGGTGCTGCCGGAGCGGATGCTGGGCGGCTTGCTCGGGGAGCTGCTGGGGGCGCTGTTGGCCGGGGGCGCGTTCGCGGCGTTCCTGTCGACGGCCTCGGGGCTGACCATGGCGGTGGCCGGGGTGCTGCACCAGGACCTGCTGTCGGCCCGCGGGGTGCGCAGCTTCCGCTTCGCGGTGCTGGTGGCGATCCTGGTGCCGCTGGCCGGGAGCGTGCCGGCACGCGACGTGCCGGTGGCGGACGCGGTGGGGCTGGCCTTCGCGGTGTCGGCCTCGTCGTTCTGTCCGCTGCTGGTCCTGGGCATCTGGTGGCCCCGGCTGACCCCACCGGGTGCGGTGGCCGGGCTGGTCACGGGCGGCGGGGCGGCGCTGAGCGCGGTACTGGCGACCCGGGGCGGCCTGGCCCCGGCGGGCTGGGTGCACACGCTGCTGGCGTGGCCGGCGGCCTGGTCGGTGCCCCTGGGGTTCCTGACGATGGTGCTGGTGTCGCTGGCCACGCGGTCGAGGATCCCGGCCGGGACGGCGGCCACCCTGGCGCGGCTGCACCTGCCGGAGGACGTGGCCGGGGACCGGACGGCGAGCGCCCGGTGACGGGGGCGGTTCTCGCGCTGCTCGCGGTGGCGGGCGCGGTCCTGCTGCTGGGCGCGGGCTGGGTGGCGGGCCACCGGCACGCCCGGCACGGTGGGCGGGCCGCCGGCCTCGATCTCGGGACCCCCGTGGAGCGGGCCACCTTCCACACCCTGCACACGGCTTCGCTGGCCGCTCCCCCGCTGCGCGCCGGGCTGACCGAGGACGCCGCCCGCAAGGCCGCCCGGCGGCTGCGGTCGCTTCTGGGCACGGAGGCACTGTGCCTGACCGACCGGACGTCGGTGCTGGCCTGGGACGGCCCGGGCGCCGACCACCACGAGCGGCGGGCGATGGCCCGGGTGGCGGTGATGCTGGCGTCGGGGCGCAGCCAGAGCGTGCGGACCGAGTGCCAGCGGCCGGACTGTCCGCTCAAGTGGGCGGTGGTGGCGCCGCTCACGGGCGAGGACGGGATGCTCGGCGCGCTGGTGGCCTACGGGTCGCGGGAATCGGCGGTGCTGGTGCGGGCGGCGACGGAGGTCGCGCGGTGGGTGTCCGTACAGCTGGAGCTCTCCGAACTGGACCGGTCGCGGACCCGTCTGATGGAGGCGGAGATCAAGGCGCTGCGGGCGCAGATCTCCCCGCACTTCATCTTCAACTCCCTCGCCGCGATCGCCTCGTTCGTCCGGACGGATCCCGAGCGGGCCCGGGACCTGCTGCTGGAGTTCGCGGATTTCACCCGGTACTCCTTCCGGCGGCACGGTGATTTCACCACGCTCGCCGAGGAGTTGCGGTCCGTCGAGCAGTATCTGGCGCTGGCCGGGGCCCGGTTCGGGGACCGGCTGAAGGTGACGCTGCAGGTGGCGCCGGAGGTGCTGCCGGTGGCGCTGCCGTTCCTGTGCCTCCAACCGCTGGTGGAGAACGCCGTCAGGCACGGTCTGGAGGACTCCCCGCGGGAGTGCCGGATCACGATCACCGCGCGGGACGCGGGGGCGGAGGCCGTGATCACGGTGGAGGACAACGGGGTGGGAATGGATCCGGCCCTGCTGCGCCGGATCCTGGCCGGAGAGCACCGGGGATCCTCGTCCGGTGTCGGGCTCCCCAATGTCGACGAGCGGATCCGGCAGGTGTACGGGGACGAGTACGGGCCGGTGATCGAGACGGGCGTCGGGGCCGGCATGAAGGTCACCGTGCGGATACCGAAGTACCGTGCGGGTGTGCACAGTTCACCGCCGGGCCAGCCGCCTCACCGGTACTGACGGCGGCGGCCGCGGCCGCGGCATCGTGCGGCCGGCGCGGCGTGACCGGTGCCGGCGCGGTCGCCGCCGATCGGCGGCCCGGCCCCCGGCGGCCGTGGTGCGCGCAGCGCGGGCGCCCGACTCGCCGGACGACGGCGCCAGCCGGTCCGGGGCAGGATCCGGGACGGAGCCGCGGCAGGACGGGCCGCGCCCCCGGAGACGCCCGCGGCCCCCGGGAGCCGTCCGTGGGGACGGGCCCGGGGGCCACGGGAGGAAGCGGGGAGAAGCGGGGGGCTAGTTCCAGCTGGCGTGCAGCGGCTTGCCCTCGGCGTAGCCCGCGGCCGACTGGACGCCGACCACGGCCTTCTCCTCGAACTCGGCGAGGGATCCGGCGCCGGCGTAGGTGCACGAGGACCGGACACCCGCGATGATCGAGTCGATCAGGTCCTCGACGCCCGGGCGGGCCGGGTCGAGGAACATGCGCGAGGTGGAGATGCCCTCCTCGAACAGACCCTTGCGGGCCCGGTCGTAGGCCGACTCCTCGCTCGTACGGTTCTGCACCGCACGCGCGGAGGCCATGCCGAAGGACTCCTTGTACAGGCGCCCGTCGGCGGACTGCTGGAGGTCGCCCGGGGACTCGTACGTACCGGCGAACCAGGAGCCGATCATGACGTTCGACGCACCGGCGGCCAGGGCCATCGCCACGTCGCGCGGGTGACGGACGCCGCCGTCGGCCCACACGTGCTTGCCGAACTTCTTGGCCTCGGCCGCGCACTCCAGCACCGCGGAGAACTGCGGGCGGCCCACGCCGGTCATCATGCGGGTGGTGCACATGGCGCCCGGACCCACACCGACCTTGATGATGTCCGCGCCGGCCTCGATCAGATCGCGCACGCCCTCGGCGGCGACGATGTTTCCGGCCACGATCGGAACCTGCGGGTCCAACGCGCGGACGGCCTTGATCGCGTTGATCATCGACTCCTGGTGGCCGTGCGCCGTATCGATGACGAGCGTGTCCACGCCCGCGTCGAGCAGCTGCTTGGCCTTGGCCACGAAGTCGCCGTTGACGCCGACGGCAGCCGCGATGCGCAGCTTCCCGCCGGAGTCGGTGGCCGGGGTGTACAGGGTCGCGCGCAGCGCGCCCTTGCGGGTGAGGATGCCGACGAGCCTGCCGTCCTTGTCGACGGCCGGGGCCAGCTTGCGGTGGCCGGCGTCGAGCTTGTTGAAGGCCTCGCGCGGGTCGATGTCGGCGTCGATGAGCAGCAGCTCCTTCGACATGACCTCGGAGAGCTGGGTGAAGCGGTCCACGCCGGTGAGGTCGTGGTCGGTGACGACGCCGACCGGGCGGCCCTCGTCGTCGACGACGACGCCGGCGCCGTGGGCGCGCTTGGGCAGCAGGGACAGCGCGTCGGCGACGGTCTGGGCGGGCGCCAGGGTGATCGGGGTGTCGAGCACGAGGTGGCGGGTCTTCACCCAGGAGATGACATCGGTGACGACGTCGATCGGGATGTCCTGCGGGATGACGACGATGCCGCCGCGACGGGCGACCGTCTCGGCCATCCGGCGGCCCGCGATGGCGGTCATGTTCGCCACGACGAGGGGAATGGTGGTGCCGGTGCCGTCGGGCGCGGAAAGGTCGACGCCCTGACGGGAACCGACCGCGGAGCGGCTCGGCACCATGAACACATCGTCGTACGTCAGGTCGTACGGCGGCTTCTGGTCATTGAGGAAACGCACGTGCTGAACATCCCAGTCGATCGGAGGATCCTTCTATGGCCTCGACAGGGCAGCCGAGGAAACGCACGTACTTCATTCTCCCATGGCCCGGCGTCAATGCCGCCTGGGCTGATCGTCCAGGACATACCTGGCCGCGTGGTCTGTTCCTACGGGTCGTGGGTCCCGGGCCGGCGCGGGCTGCGCCGCACGCCGGTGCACCGGACCGCGGCGCCGCGCCAGCGGGAGGACCGACCCGCCGTGCCGGACCGCGGTGAACTCTGCGGCGATGGCCAGGGCCGTCTCCTCGGGGGTCGCGCCGCCCAGGTCGAGGCCGATCGGGGAGCGCAGCCGGTCCAGGGCGGCCTGCGGCACTCCTTCCTCGCGCAGCCGCGCGGCCCGTTCGGCGTGGGTGCGCCGCGATCCCATGGCTCCTACGTAGGCGAGCGGCAGCCGCAGGGCGAGCGCGAGCAGCGGTACGTCGAACTTGGCGTCGTGGGTCAGGACGCACACGGCGGTACGGGAATCCAGCCGGCCCGCGTCCCGTTCCGCGGCCAGGTGCCGGTGCGGCCAGTCCACGACCACCTCGTCGGCGTCGGGGAAGCGGGCCGGGGTCGCGAAGACGGGCCGGGCGTCGCACACGGTGACGCGATGCCCCAGGAAGGCGCCGATCCGCGCCAGGGCGGCGGCGAAGTCGATGGCTCCGTAGACGATCAGCCGGGGCGGTTGCGCGGCCGATTCGACCAGCAGGCTCAACGGCTCCCCGCACAGCCCGTCGGCGGTGCCGAGCTCGACGGTGCCGGTGCGCCCGGCCAGCAGCAGCGCTCTGACCTGCCCGGTCGCGGCCCGGTCCAGCTCCGCGCCGGCGCCCAGGGTGCCCTCGTACGATCCGTCGGCGTGCACCGCGAGTGCCCGGCCCAGCTGGGGCGGGGGGCCGACGACCACCCGGGCCAGCGCGGCCCGCGTCCCGCCGGCGGCGGCGTCGAGCACCGAGCCGAGGACCGGCCGCACGGGGTCGCGCCCGCGCACCGGGGTGACCAGGACGTCCAGGACTCCGCCGCAGGTGAGTCCCACGGCGAAGGCGTCGTCGTCGCTGTAGCCGAAGCGGTGCAGGCCGCCCCGGCCGGATGCGATCGCGTCGAGGCAGAGCTCGTGCACGGCGGACTCCACGCAACCGCCGGAGATGGAGCCGAGCGCGGTGCCCCGGTCGTCGACGGCGAGTGAGGCGCCCGGTCCGCGTGGCGCGCTGCCGCTGACGGACACGACGGTGGCCAGGGCGAATTCCCGGCGCGCGGCGCACCACGCGCGTAGCTCGTCGGCTATGTCGAGCATCAGCGGATGTATTCGCGGCGCGCTGTCTGGCCGGGGATGAGCGGCCGGGGCGGCATGACGGCCGGGGCCGTCGGCCGGGGAACGGGGGGCCGGGCGGCAGCGGACCGGGTGGCGGCCGAGCGGACGGCGGCTGAGCGGACGGTTCCGGTGTACGCGTCGTGCGCCGGGTCGCGCGCGCCCAGGAGTCTCGCGGCGTGGGCGACGCTGGCCAGGGTGGCGTGGTGGTGCCAGCCGCGGAAGGAGCGGCCCTCGAAGTCCCGGATGCCCACGGGTTCGCAGGTCTCGGCGAAGTCGAGGGAGACCCGGTCGGTGAGTTTGGCGAGCAGGAAGAGCTGGGCGAGGGGCCGGTCGCCGATGTTGGTGATCCAGAACTCCGAGGGCAGCAGGGCGGCTTCGGTCCAGGCCCCCAGCAGCAGCAGCGGGGGCGACGGCGCGGGTGCGGGCCGGTCCTCGCCGGGGGTGGCGAGGATGGAGGCCGAGGTCAGCAGGGTCACCGCGCCTTCGGCCCGGCCGTGCCGGGTCCATTCGACGACGCGGCGCTGCGAGCGCAGGGAGTCGATGAGTTCACGGGCGGGCGCGGTGTGGGGGCCCGGCTTGTGGCGCCCGGCGCCGCCGAAGGAGACGGGCAGCGAGCCGTCGACCTTGAAGACGAAGGGGATGTCCTGGAGGGTGAAGGACTCGATGCTCTGCTGGAGGTCGCCGTTGGCGACCTCCATCACCACGGGCCGGCGCTGGAGTTGCCATGTGGCGGCCATCCGCTGGACGGCGTGTACGGCGTCCTGGGCGGGGGTGAGGGAGCGGGCCGTGTCGGGGATGCCGGCCCTGCGGCGGCGCAGGAGTTCGCTGGTCCAGGGCCCGGGAAGGGTGAGGGTCCATTCGACGGGGAAGCTCGCCTCGCTGGAGGCGAGCCAGATCCCGCTGGCCTGCTGGCAGTTGGCGGTGCGGCCGAGCTGGGGGACGAACTGCCGCCCGACGCCGACCGAGCGGTCGCCGGCCTTCTCGATGACCATGGGCTGGAGCACCCAGGCCAGCGGGCGCTGGGTGGTGCGTTCGAGGTGCTGGGCGAGGGAGCGGCGGACCGGGGTCCAGTCCCAGGGGGACTTGCTGATGAACTGCTGAAGGCTCTGCTCGACGGAACTGGCTCCTGTTCCGGCGATGTTACGAATGGTTTTCTTTCCGGTGGTCCGCACCAGGCCGTTCACATAGACGCGGGCCCAGTTTCGCTGGTCCCGCCGGGGTAAGGACTCGAAGAGAAGAGAGATCAGGACGTCGATCAATTCGGAGATTTCCTTCGTGGAATCCTCCGGCAGGACTACGCGAGCCATCTGGGCCTCCCCCGCGACCAGCTAGATCCAATACCCTACTTGACCGCGGAAAACGGCCGTAGGCCCCGGCGGCTACTTCCTGAGGTCGCTGGCAGTATCGAGCCGCTCTTCTTCTACCACGAGTGGGATGGGGATCTGGTTCGCCGCATAGTAGAGCGCGATCAGGAAGTGTGCGACAAGCGTGAGCGATGCGGAGAAGAAGGCGAGGATCACGGTCAGCGGGTAGGCGATGGCGCCGAGGCCGAAACGCACCCGGGTAGCCCGCGCACCCTCCTTGTCGACCTGCTCGTGGAAGAGGTGCCCGACCCGGGTGACGTACCACCAGAAGGCCAGGAAGGCCAAGGCGTAGGCCACGGTGACGAGGCTGTAGAGCACGGCGGCGGCGTTGGCGGAGCCGCCTTCCTCCATGAGGTGCTCGGCGAGGACATTGGTCGTGTACGGAATCACCGACACCACCATCAGCACCAGGAGATTCAGGAACAACAGCGGGCGGTCGACACGCTTGAGGTGACTGAAGATGGTGTGGTGATTCACCCACATCACACCGATAATGAGGAAACTCACCACGTACGCGGCGTAATGCGGCCACTGTTCCCGGACTCCGTGCCAGAAGTCGGATCCCGTTTCTTCCGGAACCTTTAATTCCAGGACGAGGATCGTAATGATGATGGCGAATACACCATCACTGAATGCCTCGACCCGTCCGGTTTCGCGTTCCATGGCCTCCCCTTCAACCCTGCATATATCTACGACTGCGCATACGGGGAGGGCGCTCATCCCCCGCCCTCCCCGCACACGCTACCCAGATTTCTGCTGTCAGCCGCCGAACCCGGCGGTCTGCCGCCAGATTCGGCCATCGCGGACGACAAGTGTCCCGAACGCATGCTCCGGTTCACCGTTCAGATTCATGATCGCCCGGTAGAAGATGGTGTCGTCCGTCTCGATGTACTCCTGGAGTTCCACCAGGGTCGGCTTCACGGTGAGGTAGCCGGTGAACGTCTCGCGAACGGCGTCGATGCCCTCCGAGACGCCCTCGAAGCGCAACAGCACCGCGTCGTCGGTGTAGTTCTTCATGACCGCCTCGATGTCCAGCGCGGCCAGCGCTTCCATCTGGCGGACGAACACCGGGTGCAGCGTGGAGATGTCGTACTTGGCCATGTCGACTCCGTTCTTTCAACTGGTGGACGAACTGCTGGAGGAGCTGGTCGGGAAACCGGTCGGGGAACTGGTCGGGGAGCTGGTCGGGGTGGATGCTTCGGCAGGTGGGACGCAGGACCGGGCGTTCCCGGCGAACGGCAGCCGCACGACCATCCGGGTCTCGCCCGGACGCGAGCGGGCCGTGATCGACCCGTGGTGGCGCTGGGTCACGATGCGGTAGCTGAGGTGCAGCCCCAGCCCCGTGCCCTTGCCCACGTCCTTGGTCGTGTAGAAGGGCTCGAAGATCCGCGGCAGGGATTCCTCCGGGATGCCGCGGCCCGTGTCGGTGATCTCCACGACCATGCAGACGCCTTCGGCCCGGGCGCGCAGCGTGAGCACGCCGGCCCCTTCCATGGCTTCGGCGGCGTTGTCGACCAGGTTGGTCCACACCTGGTTCAACTCACCGGGATAGCCCGTCAGTTCGGGCAGGTCCGGCTCGTAGGCGCGCACGATGCTGATCCCGGCCAGCTTGGCGCGCAGCACGACCAGGGTGTTCTCCAGTCCGTCGGTCACCGGGAAGCGCTGCTCGGGCGCGCGGTCGAGATTGGCGTAATCCCGGGTGGCGGAGACGAGCTGGGAGATGCGCGGGCCGGCCGCCCGGAGCTCCGCGGCGAGCGAGCGGATCTCCAGCAGCGCCGCCAGGTGGTCCAGGGCGGCGGCGAGGGCCGGCTCGCCGACGCCCTCCAGCCGCTCCAGCAGCCAGCCCAGCTCCAGCCCGAGGTCCGCGACCCCGGAGCCGAGCAGGCCGGGGCGTTCGGTGCCCGCCTCCTCGGCCCAGTCGGCGATCTCCTCCTCGGCGTCGGCCTGGGCGAGCGGGTCGGTGATCTCCGGCGGCGGCAGCTTGTCCAGTTCCCCGGCGAGCCGGTCGAACACGGAGCGCTCCGTACCGGTGGCGGCCGCGCCCCAGGCCTGCGCGGTGCGGGTGAGCCGGTCCAGGGCGGGGGCCAGCTCCTGCGCGGCCCGGGCGACGGCGGCCGCCGGGTTGTTCAGCTCGTGGGCCAGTCCTGCGGCGAGGGTGCCGAGCGCCTCCACGGTGGCCCGCTTGCGGGCCTGCACCTCGGAGGACTTGATCCGCCAGGCCAGTACGGGGATCAGTACGGCGGCCACCCCGTGGCAGCGGGTCAGCATCTCGAAGAAGACCGGCTTCGCATAGGCCACGACGGTGGTCGACGGCCCGCTCGCCGCCGCGGTGGCCACGTAGGAGCCCTCCGTCAGCAGCGGCAGTTCGCCGGTGAACCGGTGGGCGGCAGACGGTTTGCCGTCGTGCTCCTCGGCGGCGGCGCCCGCCTCCTCGGTGGAGTGCCGGGTGAGCACCTCCTCCCGGCCGTCGACGACCTTGGTGACGACCAGCCCGCCCGAGAGCAGCACGTGGAAGCCGGTCGCCTCCTCCCCGTCCCGGAAGAGCACCTCGCCGTCGTCGAGGACCCGGGGCTCGGAGACCGAGACGAGCCAGTCCAGCTGGTCCTCGGTGATCCCCGCGAAGATCTCCAGCCCGCGCAGCGCGGACCTCAGCTCCAGGGCGTTCACGCGGTGCTCCCCTCGGACCGGGTGCGGGCGGCCATCCGCAGCGTGACCAGCAGGGCGAGCGCGCACACTCCGGCGACGGCGGCCATGAACCCGACCGAGGTGCGGTGCAGCCCGTGGATGTTGGTGAGCATCCCGGCGAGGACCGCCGGGACGCTCATCGCGAGGTATGCGAAAACGTATACGGCGGCGGTCAGTTCGCCGCGGTGCGCCGGGTCCGCGAGCGCGCTCAGCGCCCGGAAGGAGCCGAGGAAGGCGGCGCCCCAGCCGCTGCCGAGGACCGCCGTGGCCACGAGGAACACCGTGGCCGAGCCGAGGCCCAGCGCGAGCAGGACCAGGGCGAGCCCGGCGAGCAGTCCGCACAGCCCGAGCACGGCGGTGCGCAGGGCCTCGGTGCGGCCCAGCATCAGCTGGGCCACGGTGGCGGCGCCCGCGAGGAGCGCGACCGTGGCCCCGCCGACGAGGTAGTTGGTGGACTCCAGGAGCGAGAGGGCCAGGTGCGGGCCGAGCGAGAGGTAGAAGCCCCCCACGGACCAGACGGCGACGATGGTCAGGACGAGGACGGCGAACCGGCCGCGGGCGCCGGCCGGCACGTGGATCCGGTGCGGGACCACCCGGAAGCGGCCCCCCGCCCCCGGCGCGCTCTCGCGCATCCGTGCCACGCCCACCAAGGTCACGGCGAAGGCCCCGACCAGCATCAGGTAGCTCAGTACGGTCGGGGCGGGCGCGTACTGGACGAGGAGGCCGGCGCCGATCCCGCCGAGCCCGATCCCCACGGTCGGCCCGGCGCTGTTGACCTGGGCGCCGAGCGCGGGCCGGGACGCGGGGCTGAGTTCCAGCAGGGCCGCGCCCATCGCCCCGGTGGCCAGGCCCACGGCGAGCCCCTGCACGGCGCGGGCGGCGAGCAGCAGCCCGAGCCCCTGGGCCGAGGCGAACAGAACCATCGAGACGATCGCGAGGAGCAGCCCGGCGGCCAGTACCGGGCGCCGGCCGAGGGTGTCGGACAGGGACCCGAACAGCAGGAGCCCGGCGAGCACGGTGACCGCGTACAGCGCGAACACCACCGTGATCACCCCGGAGGACAGGTCCCACTTCTCCTGGTAGAGCACGTAGAGGGCGGAGGGTACGGAGGAGGAGAGCATCAGAAGGACGAGGACCGCACCCACCACCCAGAACCCGGAACCTCTGGGCACGCCGGCCGCCGCTGCGGCCGGGTGCACGCCGACTCCCGTGGTCGTCTTGGACATGTCGGCCACTGCTTGCTCAACTCCCCCGTGATGGACCCCGCGTGGGACCAGTGATGACGGTCAGGCGAGGGCCTGGGCCCTTGCCAGCGCGCGGGCCGTGAGCACCCCCGCGAGGTGGCCGAGGTACTCGGCCGAGGTGCCGCGCCCGGGCACGAAGAGCTCCCGGGGCTCGGCACGGAACGCCGCGAGCACGGCGTCCGTGGTGTACGGGCCCCCGCGCAGCCGGTCCTCGACCCCGCGCAGGCGCAGCGGGCGGGCGGTGGCTCCGGTGACGGCGATGCGCGGTCCGCCGGGGGTGATCCGTACGGCCGTGGCGCACACCGGGTAGCGGGTGGCGCGGTCCGCGGTCTTCTCGAAGGCGGCGGCCGGTCCGGCGGCGGGCACCAGCAGGGCGGTGACGACCGTGCCGGCGGGTGCGCCGTCGGCCGCGAACCGCTCGGCGGGTACGGTCGACCGCCCGCCCGGACCGGCCAGCTCGACTTCGGCGTCGGCGGCGATGGCGGCGACCGGCAGGTCGGTGGCCCGCCCGCCGGCGGCGAGGTTGCCGCCGGCGGTGCCGAGGTTGCGGACCTGGGGGTCGCCGTTGGCGCGGGCCGCGGCGGCCAGTTCCGGTGCCCCGGCGAGCACCAGCGGGTCGGCGGAGAGCTCGGCGAGCGTGGTCAGGGCTCCGATCCGCAGCCGCGGGCCGCCGGGGGTGCGCGTGATGCCCCGCAGCTCCTCCAGCCGCCGGATGTCGACCAGCAGCCCGGCGCGGACGGTGCCCGCGCGCAGATCGGGCAGCAGGCTCTGGCCCCCGGCCAGTACCCGGGCGTTGCGCGTCGCGGACAGCAGGGTCAGCGCCTCGTCGAGGCCTGCGGGCCGGACGTAGTCGAACTCGGTGAGGATCACTGGGATTCCCCTCTCAGGCGGCGCCAGACCTTCTCGGGGGTGAGCGGCATGTCGATGTGCCGGACGCCCAGGTCGCCGAGGGCGTCGACGACGGCGTTGACGACGGCCGCGGCGGGCGGGACGGTGGCGATCTCGCCGGCGCCCTTGGCGCCGAGCGGGTTGTGCGGGCTGGGCGTGCACGTCTTGTCGAGGGCGAAGAACGGCGCGTCGGCGGCCCGCGGCAGGGCGTAGTGGCCCAGGTCCGAGCTGACGAGCAGCCCGTTCTCGTCGTACTCGGCGGCCTCCATGAGGGCCTGGCCCAGGCCGTGCACGATGCTGCCCTCGATCTGGCCGAGGACCACCTTCGGGTTGCCGATGTTCCCGGCGTCGTCGACGGCGGTGTAGGCGACGACCTCGGTCTCGCCGGTCAGCTCGTCCACCTCGACGACCGCGACGTGGGTGCCGAAGGGGAAGTTGAAGTCCGGCGGGTCGAAATGGGTGGTCTCGTCGAGCGCGGGCTCGATCTCCGGCGGCAGCCCCCAGCCGTACCACATGGCCATTGCCAGCTCGGCGAAGGTCTTGGCGTTCTGCGCGTTGCCCTCCTCGTAGACCTTGCCTCCCTCGTAGACGACCTTGTCCTCGGGGACGCCCAGGAAGACGGCGCCGGCCCGGACGAGCTTGGCCTTGATCTTGCGGGCGGTGAGCGCGACGGCGGGGGCGGCCATGCTGTAGGAGCGGGAACCGTAGGTGCCCTGCCCGTACGGGGCCTTCTGCGTGTCCCCCTCGTGGACCTGGACCTGCTCCGGGTCGATGCCGAGCTCCTCGGCGGCGACCTGTGCGAAGACGGTTCCGTGGCTCTGGCCGGTGGAGGCGGAGCCGACGGTCACGGTGACCTCGCCGGTCGGGTGGACGCGGATGTTCGCGCTCTCCCAGGTGCCGCCGAGCATGCCCTCCTGGGACATCCGGGTGGAGGGCCCGACACCGCAGACCGCGACGTAGGTGGCGAGGCCGACGCCCAGGCGCTTGCCGCGGGTGCGGGCCTCGGCCTTGCGGGCGGGCATGTCGGCGTAGCCGGACAGCTCGATGGCCCGGTCGAAGTTCAGCCGGTAGTTCCCGGAGTCGTAGGTCCAGCCGAGGCCGTTGTCGTACGGGAACTTCTCCGCCGGCACCAGGTTCTTGCGCCGCACCGCCGCCGGGTCCATGCCGATCTCGGAGGCGTACCGGTCGACCAGGCGCTCCATGAGGAAGGCGGCCTCGGCGCGCCCGCTGCCGCGCTGGGCGCCGAGCGGGACGGTGTTGGTGAAGGCGGCGTAGACCTCGCAGAAGGCGGCGTCGATGTCGTACATCCCGCTGATGGAGCGGCCCATCAGGGCGGTGGCGACACCGGGGCCGATCGTCGAGGGGTACGCGCCGAGGTTGGCGTAGCTGGTGCAGCGCACGGCGGTGATGCGGCCGTCGCGGGTACCGGCGAGGGTGACGTGCTGGCGGTGGTCGCGGCCCTGGACCGTGGAGGTCATCAGACCGGTGCGGGTGTCCACCCACTTCACGGGCCGGCCGAGCGCCTTGGACATGAGCAGCACCAGTGGCATGTCGGGGTACAGGTACCCCTTGGTGCCGAAGCTGCCGCCGACGGTCGGGGCGATCACCCGTAGTTTGTTGAAGGGGATGCCGAGGACCAGCGCGGAGAGCAGGAAGCGGTGGTTGTGCGGGCCCTGGGTGGAGGCGTAGAGCGTGTACTCACCGGTGGCGGCGTCGTAGTCGCCGACCGCTCCGCGCGGCTCGATGGGGCTGTTGATGGTGCGCTGGTTCACGAGGTCGAGCTCGACGGTGACCTCGGCTTCGGCGATGGCCGCGTCGGTGCGGTCCTTGTCTCCGCAGGTCCAGTACGCGTTCAGGTTGCCCGGGACGGCTTCGTGCAGCTGGGACGCGCCCTCGGCGAGCGCCTCGTCGGCCCGGGTGACCACGGGCAGCGGCTCGTACTCGACGGCGATGGCGGCGAGCGCGGCGGCGGCCTGGCGCGGGGTTTCGGCGACGACGACGGCGATGGGGTCGCCGACGTGCCGGACGGTGTCGCCGGTCAGGACCGGACGGGCGCCGGGAAGGCCGTACGGGTGGGGCGGGAAGTGGCTCTCGACCCCGCCGGGTATCCAGATGCACGGCAGCGGCATGACGTCGGTGAAGTCGGCGGCGGTGGCCACCTTCAGCACGCCGGGCAGCTGCTCCGCGGCCTTGGTCTCGATGGAGAGGATCTTCGCGTGGGCGACCGGGCTTCCCAGGATGGCCATGTGGGCCGTACCCGGCAGGTCGATGTCCCCGACGTACGTGGCCTCGCCGCGCAGGAGCTGCGGGTCCTCGCGGCTGTCCAGGGGCTCGCCGAGGATGCCGTTGCCCTGCTGGGCGCTCTCCCCCGTCACTGTGGTCATGTTCCTCACGCCTCCTGTCCGGCGGTGGAGCCGGCGGGCGCTTCGGCGCGGGCGGCCGCACAGGCCCGCTGCACTCCGCGCACGACGCTGTGGTAGCCGGTGCAGCGGCACAGGTTGCCGGTGAGCCACTCACGGATCTCGGGCTCCGTGGGGGCCTCGCCGCCGGCGGTGTTGCCGACCAGCTCGCCGAGGGCCATGACCATGCCGGGGGTGCAGAACCCGCACTGGGTGCCGTGCTCCTGGCGCAGGGCCTCCTGGAGCCCGGTCAGTTCGCCGCCGGCGGTGGTGACGCCCTCGATGGTGGCCACCTCGGAGCCGGCGGCCGAGGCGGTGAGGATCAGGCAGCTCTTGACCGACCTGCCGTCGAGCCGGATGACGCAGGAGCCGCACTGGCCGGTGTCGCAGCCGACTTTGGTGCCGGTGAGTCCGAGGCCGTCCCGGAGCCTTTCCACGAGCAGTTCGTTCGGCTGCGCCGAGAACTGCTCGGGTCTTCCGTTCACGTTCAGTGTGATATCCATGCCAGCGCCTGCGCTTCCGTGAGCGGCCGGTTGAAGAGGGGCCCGCCGGGCTGCTGGAGAATTCCCCCGGAGTGCAGCGGGCCGGTATCGACGGGCGCGAATCCCAGATCCGTGATGATTCCCGCGACGATTTCCTTCGCTTTCCCGTCGTCGCCCGCCGTGAAATGCGCCAGGCGCTCACCGGCAGCGGCGCCGGCGACTGCGAGAGTTTCGAAATGCATGGTGTTGAGGGATTTCACGACCAGCGCGCCGGGATACCACTCGGCGACCAGGTCGCTGGAGCCGCGGCCGCCGAGGTCGGCGGGGGCGCCGGGGCCGCTGAACGCGTTCGTGGCGTCCACCAGCACCTTGTCCTGCACGACGTGAGGCGGAAGCAGTCCCCGCACGCTGTCGAACGGCACCATCAGCACCAGGAGTTCGGCCTGTCCGGCGGCCTTGGCGGGGTGCGCCGCCGAGGCCGCCGGGCCGAGTTCGGCCACGAGCGGGCCGAGGGTCTGCGGGCCCCGGGCGTTGGCCAGCACGACCTCGTGGCCCGCGGCCACCAGGATCCGTGCGAGGACCGTGCCGATCCGTCCGGTGCCGATGATGCCTGTCCGCATGTGACGCTCCTCGATCGCTGGATTCCGCGCGGCCCGCGGGGTCAGTCCATGCCGATCCAGACCGATTTGGTCTGGGTGTAGCTCTCCAGCGACTCGGGTCCGCACTCGCGGCCGTAGCCGGAGGCCTTGTAGCCGCCGTAGGGGACGGAGGGGTCGTACTGGTTGTAGCAATTGACCCAGACCGTGCCCGCCTTGATCTGCGAGGCGACGCGGTGGGCGCGCCGCAGGTCCTTGGTGTGGACGCCGGCGGCGAGGCCGTACGCGCTGTCGTTGGCGATGCGCACGGCGTCCTCCTCGGTGTCGAAGGGGATGATCGACAGGACCGGTCCGAAGATCTCCTCCTGGGCGATCCGCATCCCGTTGTCGACGCCGGTGAAGACGGTCGGCAGGAAGTACAGGCCGGCCGAGAGCTCGCTGGATGCGCCCTCGGGGGTCCATCCGGTGCCGCCGGTGCGCAGGACGGCGCCTTCCTTCTCGCCGATCTCGATGTACGAGCTGACCTTGTCGAACTGGCCGCGGTGGGCCAGCGGCCCGAACAGCGTGGCGGGGTCGCGCGGGTCGCCCGGCTTGAGGGCGGCGGCCCGGCGGACCAGGCGTTCGACCATCTCGTCGTGGATGGGCCGGTGCAGGAGCAGACGGGAGCCGGCGGTGCAGATCTCGCCCTTGTTGTAGTAGATGCCGAAGAAGGCGAGTTCCTCGGCGGCGTCGAGGTCGGCGTCGGCGAAGACGATGTTGGCGGACTTGCCGCCGAGTTCCATCGTCACCTTCTTCAGGGTGCCGGCCGCCTTGCGGATGATGGACTGGCCGACCACGGTGGAGCCGGTGAAGGCGATCTTGTCGATGTCCGGGTGGTCGGTGAGGGTCTCCCCCAGTTCCACCCCGGGACCGGTGATCACGTTCAGCACGCCGTCCGGGATCTCCGCCTCCTGGAAGAGCTCGGCGATCTTCAGGGCGGTGAGCGGAGTGGCCGGGGAGGGCTTGTGGACGACCGTGTTCCCCGCCGCCAGCGCCGGTGCGATCTTCGTCATCGACAGCAGCAGCGGGAAGTTGAACGGGGTGATGGCGCACACCACGCCCAGCGGCTCGCGCAGGGTGTAGGCCAGCTGCCCGCCGGCCGGCGCCCGCGAGGAGCCGTCGACGCGGGTCACCGCACCGGCGTAGTAGTGCATGAGCTGGGCGGCCATGGGGGCGTCGACCGTGCTGGAGAAGGCGAACGGCTTGCCCATGTCCACGGTCTCCAGCAGGGCGATCTCCTCCAGGTCGCGCTCGATGAGCTCACCGACCCGGTTCAGCCTGAGCGCGCGCTCCTGCGCGGACAGTCTGCTCCACGGACCTTCCTCGTACGCCTTGCGGGCGGCGGCGACGGCCGCGTCCGCGTCGGCTGCGGTGGCCTGGGCCACCGGCACGATCTCCTGGCCGTCCACAGGGCTGATGTCCGGTTCGGTACGGCCGTCCCGGGCGGGGACCCACGTGCCGCCGATGAACAGCTTCCCGGGGTTGGCCAAGGGTTGGTCGCTGAGCGCGCGCTTGGTCATGGCTGCCTTCCGGTGTCGGATGCTGGGGCGGTGCCTAGTGCTTCGCGAGCTGCGTCAGGAACGTCTCGGCGAGGGCCTTGGAGGAGTACGGGTTCTGACCGGTGGTCAGCTTGCGGTCCACGACGACGTGCGAGTCCCAGATCGCCTCGGCCTTCTCGTAGCGGGCGCCGAGCCGGGTGAGCTCGACCTCCAGGATCAGCGGGAGCCGGCCGGCCATGTTGGTGACGAGCTCCTCGCTGTGCGAGAAGGCCGTCATCCGGTAGCCCTCGAAGGGCCAGTGGCCTTCGCCGTCGCGCAGGGCGAGCAGGGAGGTGTGGCCGTGGCACACGGTGGCGAGCGGCTTGTCCTGGGCGATCACCCAGCGCAGGATCTGCGCGAGTTCGTCGGACTTCGGCAGGTCGCCGATGGCGCCGTGACCGCCGCTGACGTAGACGCCGTCGTAGTCGGCGATGTCCTTCTCGGTCAGGGACTCCAGCGCGAGGGGGGCCTTCAGCTGGGGCGTGTCCCCGATGACCCGGACGTACTCGGCGGCGTTGGCCGCGTCCTCGTCCGGCGAGCCCTGCGGGCGGACCCACCGGAGGAACTGGGGATCGATGCTCGTCTGGTCGACGGTCGGAGCCCGGCCCCCGATCGTCGCCACGTCCACGGTGTGGCCGGCGGCCTTGAACAGGGTAAAGGGAACGACGAATTCCTCGGCCCAGAATCCCGAGGGGTGCTCTTCGCCGTCCAGCAGATGGAGCGTGGCCTTGGCCGTCATGACGACGAGAATCTTCATGATTCTCTCCTTGTTCTGGATTCGCTGCCGATTCAACACGGCCCCCGCAGGGGGCGTAAGGGGACGGCGTCAGGCCCGCGATACTTCGTCACGTGCGTCCAACGCCGAGATGATGGTGCGGAATTCACCGACCAGGGGGTGGTCGGGATGGGCTTCTGCGAATATGCGTTCTCCGTACAGCGCCGCCATTTCCGGTGAGTACGGAAGGATTCCGGCCAGGGGTGCGCAGTAGACCTCTTCGGTCCGCCGCCGGGCCCGGACGCGGTCGATGCCCTCGGGGGCCATGCTCAGCACCACGGTCCGCCGGCAGGCCAGGCGCCCCGCGAGGGCGATGGTCTCCTCGACCCCGGAGAGGTCGATCCGGTCGGCCCGGGCCATGATCATCAGTACGTCGGCGCTCGCCATGGCGGTGACCGACTCGTTGTTCAGCCCGGCGTGGGTGTCGAGGAGCAGGACGTCGAGGGCGTAGTGCCCGGCGAGCCGGTCGAACCCCTCCGGGAGCAGACCCACGTCGTAGCCGCTGGTCATGAGCTCGCGCAGGGCCGGGGTGCCGGTCCGGGCCGGTACGACGTACAGCCCGGGCGCGCCCGCCTGCTGGGCCGCGGCCTCGATCTCGCAGCGGCCGAGCAGGTAGTCGGCCAGGGAGGCGCCGGGGCCGAGCCGGAACAGCAGGTCCAGGGTGGGTGACTGGATGTCGGTGTCCACCAGTCCCACCCGGCGCCCCTCGGCGGCGATCAGCAGCGCGAGGTTCGCCAGCACCGAGGACTTGCCCGTCCCGCCGCGGTGCGAGTGCACCACGATGGTCCGGGTCACCTAGGCCACCACCTTGTGACCGGCACCGTCGGCGTACGGCCCCCGCGCCGCGCGTGGCCGGTGCAGGGCCAGCATGGTGACGTCGTCGTGCTGTTCGGCGGTGCCGGTGTGCTCGCGCACCGCCAGGTCCATCCGGTCGACCACGTCCTTGCCGCTCACCGGGGCGCCGGCGAGCAGTTCCAGCATCCGTTCGTCGCCGAGGAAGCTGCCGCTGGGGCAGCGGGCCTCGGGGACGCCGTCCGTGAAGGCGAAGAGGGTGTCGCCGTGGTCCAGTTGGGCGTAGCCCAGGGTGTACACGCAGTCGGGCAGGACCCCGACGGCCGGGCCGGTGACGTCCAGCGCGACGGGCTCGCTGCCGTCGGCGCGCAGCAGCAGCGGCGGGTTGTGGCCGCCGTTGATGTAGACGAGGCTGCCGGTCAGCGGGTCGAGCACGCCGAAGAACAGGGTGGCGAAGTAGCCCTGTCGCAGGTGGTTGCGGGTGAGGTAGCCGTTGGTGGCGGTGACCGCGTTGAGCAGCGGGGTGGCTCCGACCACCGGGATCCGCCGGCTGCCGCCCGCACGTCCGGCGACCAGGTGCTGGAGGCCGCTGTTCTCCGCGGTGTGCCGCAGCAGCGAGCGGATGAGCGCCATGAAGAGCGCCGCCCCGACCCCCTTGTCGCAGACGTCGGCGACGACGAACGCGAGCCGGCGGCCGCGGGAGATCTCGAAGACGTCGTAGAAGTCCCCCGCGACCTGGCGTGCGGGCCGGAAGCGGACGTCGATCTCCCAGCCGTCCGGGACGGGCAGCGATTCGGGCAGGAACCCGGCCTGGATCTCCCGGCCGATCTCCAGCTCCTTCTCGTAGCCCATGAGTTCGGCGCGGGCGTCGGCCTCCCGCAGGGTGCGGCCGAGTCCGGCGCGCTCCGAGCAGCTGAGCAGCCGGGCCCCGACGAGGGCGGGCAGGAAGGGGGGTACGAGGTAGTCGTGCCCGATCCTGACGTGTTCCTCCAGGGCGGCGAACTCGGTCACCGTCCAGACGACCACGATGGGGGCCCCGGCCCAGCGGCGCAGCCGGCGTACGGCCGCGCGTACATCCTCCCCGTCCGCCTCGGCGGGGGCGAGCAGGACGTCCGCGGCGGCCAGGTCCTCCAGCGGACCCGACAGCAGTTCGGCGAGGGTACGGGGGACGAGTACCGCATCCATCTCCCGTAGTGCGGTGAGCAGCTCGGGTGGCGGAGGCGGGAACTCGTCGAGGATGATCACGGTCGTGGAGGCCATGGGTCCGTCCCCTCAGCGTCTCTGATCGGCGCAGCGATCCCGCCGGTCGTCTTCGTGCCCCGGCGCCGGCCCGCGGCGCGTGTGAGCACGTCCCTCCGGACGCCGGTCGGCCCGAGCCCGTGCGGCCGTGTGCCGAGGAGGGTGCCCGACGTCGCCTGGGCGCCGGGCGTGCGTGCACATGTCGTTCCAAGGTCGCTACGCACGGTTACCCCCATGATGGGCCTTCACAGTCAGCGTGCTGATGTTGCGGCCGTCCCTGTGCGCATAGCTGAACTCGTCCACGCTGGTCAGTGCCAGATGGATGCCGAGGCCGCCGATCCGCCGGTCCTCGGGGGCGACCCCGGGGGCGGGCGGAAGGCGGCCTTCGACGGGATCGAAGGCGGGTGCGGCGTCTTCGATGGCGATCTGCACCCCGCCCGGGCCGGAGCGGCCGCGGACGGTGATCCGTCCGTCGCCGCCCCGGTACCCGTGCATCACGATGTTCGTGGCCAGCTCGTCCACGGCCAGCCGGAGCCGGTAGGCGGCGCCCTTGTCCAGGCCCGCCCGTCCGGCCAGCCGCAGGACGAACGAGGCGATCTCGCCCAGTGCCCCCACCGTCGCGGGCACCTCCAGTACGACGGGCGTCCTCGCCAGTTCGACCATGTCACTCACGGTGGTCACTCATCGGAGAGGAGGATGCTGCGGTCGAGCCCCGCCGTCCGGATGGTCCGGGACACGGGCTCGATGGCACCGACCACCTTGATGGTGACGTGGTTCGCGACCTTCTGCTGGGCGAAGACCAGGGAGCGGAGCCCGGCGCTGGCCATGTAGCCGACGCCGGCCATCCTGATCTCGACGGTGCTGGTGCCGTGTCCGGCGGCCTTCTCGATGGTCTGGTGGAAGTCCGGCGCGGTCTTGGCGTCCAGCTCGCCCGTCAGCTCGATCACGGTGGTGTCGCCCTCGATGCTCAGGGACACGGAAAGCGGCATGTCAGGTCTCCTTCGGTCACGGCATCTCGGGATCATTGGTACGGCCCACCAGGATCACGACCGACCGCGGGCCGATCAGGTACTTCCCGGCGTTGTCCAGTTCCTGCTCGGTGCCCGGGGTGCGGATGTCGTGCGGCGCCTCGGCCCCCGTGTCGGCGAACAGGTGCCAGCTCCGCCCGCCGGGCAGCGCGGGCAGTTCCAGGTCGTGGGACTCCCAGTGCGCGTTCATGGCGACGTACACCACGTCGTCGTCACCGGTGCCGCAGCGGGCCACCGCGAGCAGTCGGCTCTCGGCCGACCAGTCGGGCTGCCAGGCCCGCTCCCCGTGCCAGCTGATGTCCGGCAGGCCCAGGTTCTGGCGGACCTGTCCGGTGGGGTGCGAGGTGGAGCGCAGCTCCCGGTGGCGCCCCCGGAAGGCGATCATCTGCCGTGTGAAGCGGAGCAGTTCGGCGTTCTCCTCGACCTGGTCCCAGTCGAACCACGACAGCTCGTTGTCCTGGCAGTACGTGTTGTTGTTGCCCTGCTGGGTGCGCGCGACCTCGTCCCCGGCCAGCAGCATCGGGATGCCCTGGCTGGTGAAGAGGATCGCGAGGGCGTTCTTCATCTGGCGCAGCCGCAGCGCGCCCACCTCGGGGTCGTCGGTCGGCCCCTCGGCGCCGCAGTTCCAGCTGGCGTTGTCGTTGGCGCCGTCGTTGTTGTCCTCGCCGTTGGCCTGGTTGTGCTTGTCGTTGTAGGAGACCAGGTCGGCGAGGGTGAACCCGTCGTGCGCCGTCAGGAAGTTGACGGAGGCCGACGTCCCGCGGGTGGAGTAGAGGTCCGGCGAGCCGGCGATGCGGGTGGCCAGTTCACCGGTCACCCCGGGGTCGCCCTTGAGGAAGCTGCGCACGGTGTCGCGGTACTTGCCGTTCCACTCCGCCCAGCGGCCGTAGGCCGGGAAGTTGCCGACCTCGTAGAGGCCGCCCGCGTCCCAGGCCTCGGCGATGAGCTTGGTGTGCCGCAGGACGGGGTCGAAGGCGAGCAGTTCCAGCAGCGGCGGGTTGGGCAGCGGGGTGCCGTCCAGGTCCCGGCCGAGGATGGCCGCGAGGTCGAAGCGGAAGCCGTCGATGTGGTAGTCGGCGACCCAGTGCCGCAGGCAGTCGAGTACGTAGTTGCGCACGACGGGGTGGTTGCAGTTGACGGTGTTGCCCGTGCCGCTGAAGTTGAAGTAGTACCCCTCGGGCGTGAGCATGTAGTACGTGGCGTTGTCGAGCCCCTTGAAGGAGATCGTCGGCCCCTGCTCGTTGCCCTCCGCGGTGTGGTTGAAGACGACGTCGAGGATGACCTCGATGCCCGCGGCGTGCAGGTCCTTGATCAGGGTGCGGAACTCGTCGCCCTGCATCCCGTACCGTCCGGTGGCCGCGTAGCCGGCCTTCGGCGCGAAGAACGAGACGGTGTTGTAGCCCCAGTAGTCGAAGAGCTTCTCGCCGGTCTCCGGGTTGGAGCGCGGGTTGTCGCTCTCGTCGAACTCGAACACGGGGAGCAGCTCGATGCAGTTCACCCCGAGTTCCCTGAGGTACGGGATCTTCTCGCGCAGCCCCGCGAAGGTGCCGGGGGCGGTGACGCCCGAGGAGGGGTGCCGGGTGAAGCCGCGCACGTGGGTCTCGTAGACGACGAGGTCCTCGGCGGGGATGCCCAGTGGGGTGTCGTCGCCCCAGTCGAAGTCCTGCAGGCAAACCCGGGAGCGGTACTGGTAGCCGCGGCTGCGGTCCGGTTCCACGCCCCACACGTCGCGGCCGGCGATCAGCCGGGCGTACGGGTCGGAGAGCACCTGCCGGGCGTCGAAGCGGTGGCCGGTGACGGGATCGTAGGGGCCGTCGGCCCGGTACCCGTACTCGATGTTCTCGTGGTCGAGACCGAAGACGATCATGGAGAAGACGCTGCCGGTGCGGAATTCCTCGGGGAACTCCAGCTCGGCCGTCGGCTCGGGCTCTCCGCGCTTGTAGATGACCAGGGTCATGGAGGTGGCCTGGTCGGAGAAGACGGAGAAGCTGACCCCGCCGGGGACCACGTTGGCCCCGAAGGGGAACGGTTTGCCGGCGCGGACGCGGTACCCGCCCACCTCGTGGGTCGGGTACGCGTCGACGCGCAGGACCTGCTCGGACCGGGCCTCGCTCATCGCGCGGCCTTGGCCTTGGCCTTGGCCTTGGCCTTGGCGGCCGCGGCGGCCGCCTCGCCGGTCTCGAAGAAGTCGAGGAACCCGGTGGCCGACATGACGAACCGGACTTCCTCGCTCACCCCGTAGAGGGTCACGGCGACGCCGGCGTGCTGGGCCTCGCGGTAGACCACGAGCAGGGTGCGCAGGCCCGCGCTGGAGACGTAGCTGACCGCGGTGAGGTCGATCTTCAGCGGCCTGCCCTCGCGGACGAGCGGCAGCAGCGCCTCGAGCAGTGAGCCGGATGTCTCGCTGTTGATCTCACCGGTGGCGACGAGCACGGTGCCCGTCTTGTTCCGGCGTTCCTTGACGTTGAGAGTCATTGCATTCCCCTCTGTTTGGGGCGCCCCCCGTTGAGCGCTACTTCTTGGCCACTGGACGCAGCCGGACCTTGACCTTCACCCGCCCCTGGACATCGGGCAGCCGTACGGTGAGGGCTTCGGCGTCGAAGTCCGTGTACGGCTTCTCGTCGATCTCGACGGACGCGATCCGCACCGAGCCGGCCGGGAGCAGGTCGGGCGAGACGCGCAGGACGCGGTCGGGCAGGCCGGTCGGGTCCGGCTGGAAGTGGAAGTCCATCTCCCGGCCGTTGACGAGCAGGTTGTTGTAGACGGCGGCGAGGTAGCAGAGCTCCGCCGAGTGGTACATGGACATCGAGTGGCTGCCCTTGAGCCTCTCGGTGCCGAGCAGGTACGGCGTACCGCTGGCGAGCACGTTGAAGTAGACGGCGCCCTCGTCGTGGTCGAGGAAGAAGGTGTTGTAGAAGGACTGCGCCTGCCGGGCCTCGCGCAGGTTCGCCTCGCCGCCGACCGTGCCGTTCAGGATGAGGTAGGCGAGGATCGCCTGCTCCTGCTGCCACCAGGCCTTGCGGTCGTGCCAGGCGAAACGATACGTCTCCTCGTCCCCGGACGTGGTCCGCTCCACGACGTCGTACCAGCCGCCGCGCTGCACGTCGCTGCCGACGGCCGGCATGATCTCGCCGATCTTCCTGGCGAGCTCCTCGTACGCCGGCTTGGCCTTCAGCGAGTTCATCCGCATCAGGTTCCAGGCGATCTTCAGGTTGTGGCCGACCACCGCGCGGTTCTGCTGCCAGCTGTGCGCGGTGTCGTGCGACCAGTCGCGGAAGAACCGCTCCTGGACGAACGGGCTGTTCTTGTAGTCCGGGAACTTGTCCGCGATGGTGTCGAAGGTGTATTCGAGGAAGTCGGCGTACTTCTGGTCGCCCGTCGCCAGGTACAGGTTGATCAGGTACGCGGGCGCGTGATCGCCGACCGAGTTCCAGTTCTTGCGCTCGGCGTTCTCACCGAGCGACTCGTGGTCGGCGCTGAAGAGGATCGGGTCGATGTGCGAGTAGTAGCCGCCCTGCTCCGGGTCGAAGAAGAACTTGTCGAACAGCCGGATGGTGGCGTCCGCGTCGTTCTTGATCCGGACGTCACCGGTGACGCGGTACGTCTGGATCGGGCCGGCCAGCGCGTAGATCTGCTCGTACATCGGGATCGCGTCGTAGTCGTCGGAGAACTCCGAGGTGAACAGCTTGCGCTCGCTGTCCCCGTCGACGCTGATGCCGTGGTACCAGAAGACCACGTCCTCCTCGCTGTCCACGACCCGCATGTGCTTGCGCAGGTACTCGGTACCGCGCTCGGCGACCTCCAGGTACTCGTCCTTGCCGGTCAGCAGGTAGGCCGAGGCCATGCCGTAGACCAGCCGGGAGATGGTGTCGGTCTCCTGGACGTGGCTCGCGGTCTTGTCACCGCCGAGCCGGATCTCGGTGCGGTACTCGGTGAAGTCCACCGGCCCGTCGCCGAACTGCGCCCGCTTGTAGAAGTCGGCCAGCGACTCGATCTGCTTGATCCACCAGCTGGGCTCCTCGAAGCGGAAGTCCTCGGCGCCGCGGCCCAGGAACACCAGGCGCTTGGCGTCGAAGCGCCCGCCCTGCTCCGGGTAGTGGACCCCGTAGACGAAGAGGAACCGGCCGGGCGAGAGCATCTCGTCGATGTGCCCGGACGCGTCGATGTAGGGCTCGTCCAGGTTGCGGACCAGCTCGGCGCTGGGGTCACCGGCGAGCGAGACGTCGAACGCGCGCCCGTCGGAGGTCTTGAGACCCAGCACGCGCGAACCGGAGTCGAAGCGGGTGACGTATCCGGCGATGGTGTCGGAGAAGGAGAAGCTCACGGCGTCCGCCATGTCATGCCGTCCTTTGTTTGAGGGCTCGGTTCGCCTCCGGGGCGCTTGCAGCCGGGCTCACAGGTCCGTGCGTGCTCGAAAACGTTCGTTCCTCGCGTTTCCTCCGCGCGCTCGAACCTGTTCCCCCGGCGCGCCCCTTCGGATCACTCGCCGGAAGCGGGAATGTTGCGGTCGTCCTCGAAGCCCTGGCTGACCTCGACGATCACCCCGTCGGGATCGCGGACCCAGACGGTCCGCCAGCCGCAGATGAAGTCGTCGAAGTCCAGCGGCCCCAGGGTCACCTCGGCCGCGTCGCCCAGCTCCGCCAGGAACGCGTCCACGCTGTCGGTCTGAAAGGCCAGGTGACGCATCCGGCCGGGGGTCTGCGGCCCGTCTCCCCCCGCTACCGCTGTGGGGACCCCCAGCGCCTGCCGGGTCGGTTCGGCGCCGGCCGCGAAGAGCTCCAGGTACGCGTCCCCCTTGCGCAGGAACACGATCTGGGCCTCTCCGAGGTCGACCACCCTGGCCCGTGCGAAGCCGAAGTACCGGGTGTAGAACTCCTCGGTGGTCTTCTGGTCCGTGCAGTTCAGGCCCACGTGCGACCAGACCATCCGTCCCATCAGGCGGCCCCCCGGCCCCGCCCCGCCTGGGGGTACCCCCGGCGGTAGCCGGGGGAGATCAGTTCGATGATCCGGCGGGCGAAGAGGTGGTGGTGGGCGCCGGTGCGGCCGGTGACCAGGTCCCCGTCGACGACCACGTCCTCGTCGACGTACTCGGCACCCATGTTCCGCACGTCACCGATGAGATTGTTGTGGCACACCACCTTGCGACCGCGCACCTTGCCCGGGATCGAGGACGCCAGCCACATGCCGTGGCAGATGATCCCCTTGAGGACCGTCGGCTCCTCGAACGCCCGGCGCAGCAGTTCCGTCGCGGGCGCCAGCACGTCCACGTCCTCGGTGTAGCGCAGCCGGTCGGCCACCATGCCCGAGGGCACGATGATCGCCGCGTACCGGCGCAGCTCGTCGTCGCTCAGCCCCTCCAGGGACCGGCTGGCGGTGAAGGGCGCCCGGTACTCGTGGCCCGAGAAGGTGATCGAGTCGTTGCCCCACAGCCGGGTGAGGAAGTCGACCTCGGCGCCCTCCTCCGCGAACCGGTGCTGGTAGTAGAAGATCTCCGGCTCGTAGAAATCGCTCTCGACCAGGACCGCGATGCGGGTCCCGCTCAGCGCGCCCTCGCGCAGTACGGCGTCAGGCACGGGACACCCCCTTCAGGAAGTCCGCCGCGCGCTCGGCGATCATCGCGATGGCGGTGTGGCAGTTGCCCGACGGGACGGCGGGCATCACGCTCGCGTCGACGACGCGCAGGTTCCGTACGCCGTGCACCCGCAGCTCGGGGTCGACGACGGAGAGGTCGTCGATGCCCATCCGGCAGGAGCCCGTCTGGTGGTGGTAGCTCTCCGACTTCTGCTTCACGAAGGTGCGCAGGTCGTCGTCGGACACGGTGCCCGGCCCGGGCTGGAGTTCCTGCTTGTACCAGGGCGAGAAGGCGGAGGTCGCGAAGATCTCCCTTGCGGTCTTGACGCCCTGCACCATCCGCTCCAGGTCCCACCGGTCGCCCAGGTAGTTCGGGTTGATCAGCGGGTGGGCCAGCGGGTCGGCGCTGGCGAGCTTGATCCAGCCGCGCGAGACGGGCCGTACGACACCGGGCAGGATGGACACCGTGTTCGGGTGGTCCCGGCCGACGATCACGTCGAAGGGCACGTGGACGAAGGCGATCTGCAGGTCCGGCGCGGGCAGTCCCGGCCGGGAGGACAGGAACAGAGCGCTCTCCGACAGGTTCTGCGCCGGCGGCGGGAGCTCCTGGGTGACCTCGGCCATCAGCCCGGTCAGGACGTGGTTGTGGAAGTTCTCACCGACCCCGGGCAGGGCCGCGGTGACCTCGATGCCGTGTTCGCGCAGCTGGTGCGGGTGCCCGATGCCGGAGAGCAGCAGCAGCTTCGGGGACTCGATCGCCCCGGCGGCCACGATCACCTCCCGGCGGGCCCGTACGGTGTGCGGGCCGGGCGCGGCGGCGGCGCTGTGGCCGTCGCGGACGGTGCGGCCCGGGAATTCGGCCGGGGGCCGGAGCTGGACGTATTCGACGCCCGTGCAGGTGTCCCCGTCGAACAGCAGCCGGGTGCTCTGCGCGCTGGTGCGCAGGGTCAGGTTGGGGCGGCCGAGGGCGGGCTCCAGGTACGCGGCGAGGGTGCCCTGGCGGCGGCCGTCGGCCACGTCGATGTGGTGCCAGCCGGTGCCGAAGAGGCCGCGCCGGGGACCGTCGGTGTTGAAGTCGGCGATCTCCTGGTGCCCCAGCTCGACGGCCGCGTCGATGAAGGCGCGGGAGACCGGGTTGGGGCCGTGCTGCCCGGCGTTGGTGATGCGCTGCGGGCCGCGGGTGCCGGTGGTGGCGGCGGTGGCGTCCTCCTGGCCCTCCAGGAGGGCGAAGTACGGGAGCACGTCCTCGTACGCCCAGCCGGCCGCGCCCTGGTAGGCCCAGTTGTCGAAGTCCGAGGCGTGGCCCCGGATGTGCATCATGATGTAGAGGTTGCTGCTGCCGCCGGGGGCCTTGCCGCGCGGTTCGTAGGTGCGGCGGCCGCCCAGGCCGGGCTGCGGGGTGCTGGTGTAGCCCCAGTCCACGGGGCCGCCGAGCAGCTTGTACCAGGAGGACGGGTCGTCCACCTCGGGCGGGATCCGCGATCCGCCCGCCTCCAGGACCAGGACGGTGACGTCCGGGTCCTCGGAGAGGCGGCTCGCCAGCACGCTGCCCGCGGTGCCGGATCCCACGACGACGTAGTCGTACTCTTCGGTCTCGGACACTCCCACGAGATCTCCCCCTCAGCCCTGGCTCAGCACCTGGAAGGGGACGGTGTCGTGGTAGTTCGCCATGTAGGCGATCTTCCCGTCCACGATCCGGAAGAAGTTCATGACCTCGGCCTCGACGGACTCGCCCGAGGCGCTGACCGCGGTCAGGTGGGAGACGGCCGCGGCCTTCTCCCCGTCGACGAGGAAGTGCACGGGCTCGTTCCGGAAGACCCGGTACATGGTGCCCATGCCCTTCATCATCGAGCGCAGCGTTTCGAGGCCCTCGATGTGGCCGGCCAGCTGCTCGTCCATGACCTGGTCGTCGGCGAACAGGTCGCACCAGCGGTCCCAGTCCCCCGCGTTGGCGTACTCGTAGTACTTTCGCAGGACTTCGGTGTTCATCTCTCGCGCATCCATGACGTCGCTCATCCCTATCGGTCCCTGCGGGTTCCGTCCGGCGCGAACGGCGCCCAGAACTGGCTGAAGGCGGAGGCGGTGTCACCGAAGAGCCCGTCGCGGCCCTCGACGATCCGGCCGTCCCGCCACCGCATGAAGTGGAAGACCGGGTAGTCCATCCGCTCGTACGGGGACCGGCTGTCCTCGGCCGCGCCGGCCCGCAGGGCGACGTTGCGGCACACGTCGGCGGAACAGTCCTCGCCGACGAGCACCGCCTCCAGGTCCATCCGGAAGGTGCCGCCCGTGAGCTTGTGGGTCTGCCCCATCAGCTCCAGGAAGGCGTCCAGGCTCTCGTACCGGCCGGCGAGCGGGTGGTTGCCCGGTACCAGCCAGCTCAGGTCCTCGGAGTAGTACTCCAGGATGCGCGCCCGGTCGCCCGAACCCAGGGCGGCGTAGGCGGCCTTCACCCGCTCCCGTGTCACTTCGGTCATCGTGACGTCTCCTTGGCCGGCGTCAGAGGGAGCTGGAACCGGGCATCGGCGCCAGGTCGTTGACGGTGTACTGCTTGATCAGCGGTCCGTCGGGGCCGGCGACCACGGTCCAGGTCTGGTCGGCGTCGAAGCCCAGCCACTGGCTGCGCGCCGCCGGCGGGTCCCAGATCTTGGCCTGCCAGTTGACGAGGACCCGGACGACCGCCCGGTCGCCCTCAATGACGGGCTCCACCTTCGTGACCGTGTGCGCCTCGTCGAAGAACCGGTGGGTGACGGCCTCGTACCAGCGGCCGAAGCCCTCGTGGCCGAGGAAGGTGTCCTCGGGGACCTTGAACTCCAGGTCCTCGGTGATCAGGGCGAGCACCTCGTCCAGCCCTACGTGCCGGTCCAGCGCCACGTACCAGTCCTCGGCGAAACTGCGGATCGCGTCCTCGGTCAACTGCCTTTCGGCGGGCATGCGGTCTCCTCCCGTTCCGTGTGCTGCGTGACTGCTCTGGTCAGATCTGGATGTCGACGAGGAACGGACCGGGGTGGGCCAGCATCCGGCTCACCGCGGCCGCCGCCTCGTCCGGCTTCTCCACCCGCATCCCGCCGGCGCCGAGCGACCGGGCCAGCCCGGCGAAGTCGATCTCGGGGTGGGAGAGGTCGAAGGAGCCCGGGAATCCGTGCTCGGGGATGTCCCGCTCCCGCCAGTACTGGGCGATGTTGTCGTCCAGCAGCCGGTACTTGCGGTTGTTGCAGACCACGAACTTGGCGTCGATGCCGTGCCGGGCCGCCGTCCACAGCGCCTGGTAGGTGTACATCGAACCGCCGTCGCCCGCGAAGCCGACGACGAGCCGGTCCGGGCGGGCGAGCTTGGCGCCGACCGCGCCCGGGAAGCCCACGCCCAGCGAACCGCCCCGGGTTAGGTGGTAGTCGCCCGGACGCTCCGCCGGCAGGTACCTCGTGACCAGCGGGGAGGTGGTCAGCGCCTCGTCGAAGACGATCAGGTCCCCGCCGGTGCGCTCCGCCAGGGTCCGCAGGAAGACGGCCATCGGCGTGCCGTCGTCCGTCCGGGCCTGCGCCTGCGCGTCGCGGGCCCGCTCCCGGGTCCGTACGTCGAGCCGGGCGGCCGCGGCCGCACGCCGCTGCGGGGTCAGCCGGTGTTCCAGAGCGCCGGCCAGCGCGCGCAGTGCCTGCTTGGGGTCCGCGGCGAGGCCGAGGTCCACCGGGTGGTTCTTGGCGATCTCATAGGCGTTGAGGTCGATGTGGACGACTTTCGCGCCGTCCCGGAAGGGGCTCTCCAGCTCGGGGAACACCTCCGGGAAGACGTACGTGCCGACGATCAGCACCCCGTCGGCGTCCGCTACGAGGTCCGTGCTGTGCGGGCCGAACATGTGGCCCGTCTGGCCGCGCCGCAGCGGGTGCGAGGCCGCGATGTTGACCTCGGAGGAGTCGACCTCGTACACGTCGGCCCCGAGCAGCTCGGCGACCGCCGCCAGTTCGTGCTGCGCCCCGGAGAGCGAGACCCCGTCCCCGATGAGGACGACCGGCCGCTCGGCGGAGGCGAGCAGCTCGGCCGCCCGCCCCACCGAGGCCGGCGAGGGCGCCACGTCCGTGAGCGGCACCGTGGCGGGCAGGACGGGCTCGGAGTTGAGCTCGTCCAGCACGTCCATCGGCAGCGCCACGAACACGGGCCCGCGGGGCGGGGTGAGCGCGATCTTCACGGCCCGCCGGACGGTGCGGAGCACGGAGTGCCGGTCGGTGACCCGGGTCGCGTACTTCGTCACCGGCCTGGCCATCGCCACCAGGTCGGACGCCATCTGCGCGTCCATGGCGTCGTAGCGCACCCCGGCGTCACCGGCGACCACGACGAGCGGGGTGTGGCCGCGCAGCGACTGGTAGAGCATGCCGATGCCGTTGCCCAGCCCCACCCCGGAGTGCAGCTGGAGGAGCGCCGCGCCGCCGGTCGCCCGGGCGTAGCCGTCGGCGATACCGGCGGCCACGGTCTCCTGGAGGGCGAGGACGTAACGGAAGTCCTCCGCCGCGTCGACCGCGTCGAGGAATCCCTGTTCCACCGTCCCGGGATTTCCGAACATCACATTCAGGCCGTCGGCCTTGAACTGCTCGATCAGCCTTTCCCGTCCGGGAGTGGCTCCGGTGTTCATCGAACTCCCCCTCATTCCCACGAGTTGCCGGCCCACCAGTTTCCGGAACTACCAGCCGTATCGGGTGAGACCGTCCTCCAGGACTTCCACGATCTTCTGTCCGGTGAGGTACGAGTCAGGGGTGGACCGTCCGGTCACGAACGGGAAGTCGACGATGACCGAGACCGGCTTGCCGAAATTCCCGTGGTACGCGCCGAGCGGGCCCGTCGCGTCGCGCAGGATGTACTCCAGCGGATACGGCGGCGGCCCCATGTTGAAATCGGTACCGAGGAATCCGGTGCCGTCCTTGTAGTCGTACTCCTTGCAGTGGCCGGTCACGTGCTTGCCCCGGATGATGCTCCTGCGGTCGCTCCAGTCCCGGGCGAAGGCCAGGCAGGCGACCCCGTAGCACTCCGCGGCCACGACCTTGCCGGCCTTCTCGAAGGCCAGGATCAGGGCGTGCACGCGCTCGTTGTTGGCGAGGTCGGCGATCGGGCCGCTGCCGCCGACGATGAGGATCGCGTCGTATCCGGCGATGTCGGCGTCGAGCCGGTCCAGATCGCGGTGGTACTGCTCGAGCTTCCGCAGATAGCCCTCGTCGCTCGTGTACGGGCGCTCCGGGACCCACGCCTCGATGTCGAGCGGCGAGTCCAGCCGGCTCGACTGCTCGAACTCCCGGCCCAGCCGGGCGTTCTCCTCGGTGGTGACCGAGCGTCCCAGTGGAGGATCGACGTAGTTCGCGTCGAGGCTCGGCGGAAGAGCGTGCGCACGCTTTCCGGTGGGCGTGGCGAACACGACCTCGTAGCCCCGCTCGTCGAACTTCGATACGGGCCCTATCAGTTCTTCGGCCCAGTAACCGTGTTCGGAGACAATGACCAGAATCTTTCTGCTCACGTATTCCTCCAGGCGCCGCCTGTTGTCGTTGGCGTCCCCCACACTGGCCGCGCCCGGAGCCTTCGTCAAAGCGCCGGTGTGCGACTTCGTGAGGTAGCGGCCCAGCTCATGGGGGCACCTCAGGAAGTCGTCTCCCGACGTCATGAAGTACCTCCAGGACTACCTGACTTCGGCCGAATCGGTGAACCATCGCCAAGGCCGCGCCCTATCGTCTGGACGCGCTGTGAATCACGGGCGCGCGGAGTACGAGACCGTCGAGATGAAGAGGGACGGGGACGATGACGATGGACCTGTTGTGCACCCATACCGATCGGATACGTCCGGTGGAGCCCGGAACCGAGGGCTGCGAGGAGTGCCTCATCGCCGGTGACGCCTGGGTGCACCTGCGGATGTGCCTCAGCTGCGGGCACGTCGGATGCTGCGACTCCTCGAAGAACCGTCACGCCACCCGCCACTACCGCACCACCGAGCACCCCATCGCGGCATCGCACGAGCCCGGCGAGGACTGGGCCTGGTGCTACGCCGACAAACTGATGCTGGACCCGGCGTGAGCGCGGCCCCGGAGAGCGCGGCCGTCACGGCCGCCGGCGAGCACGCGGAGAACAGGAAGCCCGTCATCCTGGCCGTGGACGACGACCCGCAGGTGCTCCGCGCCGTCCGCCGCGACCTGCGCAGTGCCTACGGCGACCGCTACCGGGTGCTCGGCGCCTCCTCGGCCGCCGACGCCCTGAAGATCCTGGACTCGCTCGACGAGCGCGGCCACGACCCGGCGCTGTTCCTCGTGGACCAGCGGATGCCCGACGTCACCGGCGTCGAGTTCCTCCTGGAGGCGGTCAGCCGGTTCCCGGACGCCCGCCGCGTGCTGCTGACCGCGTACGCGGAGACCGACGCGGCGATCACCGCCATCAACCGGGTCCGGCTGGACTACTACCTGCTCAAGCCCTGGGACCCGCCCCACGAGCGGCTCTTCCCGGTCCTGGACGACCTGCTGTCGGACTGGCTGGCCACCTACCGGCCCGCGTACGACGGGATCATCGTCGTCGGTCACCTGGTCGCCCCCGGCACCCACGCCGTGCGGGACTTCTTCACGCGCAACGGCCAGCCGTTCCGCTTCCTCAACGTGGAGCGGGACCCCGAGGCGCTGACCCTGATCGCCGCCCAGCCCGACGCGGTGCTCCCACTGGTCCGCTTCCCGGACGGGTCGGTGCTCTGCGCACCCACCGACACCGAGCTCGCCCGGCGCCTGGGCCTGGCCACCACCGCCTCCCGCCCGCACTACGAGTGCGTCATCGTCGGCGCGGGGCCCGCGGGCCTCGCGGCCGGGGTGTACGCGGCCTCGGAGGGCCTGTCGACCCTGATGCTGGACTCCCGCGCGCCGGGCGGCCAGGCCGGCACCTCCAGCCTGATCGAGAACTACCTCGGCTTCCCCTCGGGCCTCTCGGGCGGCGACCTGACCCGCCGCGCCACCATCCAGGCCTCCCGGTTCGGCGCCGAGATCCTGCACCCGGTGGAGGTGGTCTCGCTGACCAGGGACGACCCGGCGAAGATCCTCACCCTGGCCGACGGCACGGAGATCTCCGCCGAGACGGTCCTGCTCGCCACCGGGGTCTCCTACAACCGCCTCCAGGCGCCCGGCGCGGACCGCTTCGAGGGAGCCGGTCTCTACTACGGCGCGGCCACGACCGAGAGCTCGGCGTGCATCTCGCAGCACGTGTTCATCGTGGGCGGGGCCAACTCGGCCGGCCAGGCCGCGGTGCACTTCGCCAAGTACGCCGCCCGCGTGACGATCCTGGTCCGCGCGGACTCGCTGGACGCGAGCATGTCCCGCTATCTGATCGACGAGATCGGCCGCACCCCGAACATCGAGGTGAAGGTCCGTACGACGGTGGTCCGGCTGGACGGCGACGAGCATCTGGAACGGCTGACCCTGCACGACGGGGAGACGGGCGCGGACACGGAGGTCCCGGCCCGCTTCATGTTCACGTTCATCGGCGCCCGCCCGCACACCGACTGGCTCTCGGGGGTCGTCGAGCGGGACGAGTACGGCTTCGTCCTCACCGGCTCGGACCTGATCGCGAACGGCGGCGAGCTCCCGGCCGAGTGGAGTCTGGAACGCGCCCCCTACCCGCTGGAGACCAGTGTCCCGGGCGTGTTCGCGGCGGGCGACGTCCGGGCCCACTCGGTGAAGCGGGTCGCGTCGGGCGTGGGCGAGGGCGCCATGGCGGTCTCCCTCGTCCACCGCTACCGCTCGATGGGCTGAGAGCGAACAGACGCCGCGACGCTTGCGATCAAGGCCACACCGGACGCAACGTTGATTACATGATTACAGCCGAACAGAGCGAACAGCTCCGTGTGTGGTTCGCCGAGCGTCTGCCGGTGGACGTCTACGAGTCCCTCGTGTCGGTCACGGCCGACCGCGAGGAGATCACGGTCGTCGGCACCGTCCCGGCGACCGAGTCGGTCAAGGAGTTCCGCGAGCGCACCCGCGAGCAGCGCATCGAGGTCGCCCGCGAGGCCGAGGAGCTCTACCGCCGCAAAGTGGCCTGGGGCGTGCGGGTGGGCGGGGAGACGACGCTCTTCACCCACCTCGCCGTCCCGGTCATGACCCGCCTGCGCCAGTCCGAGCGCCAGGTCCTCGACACCCTCGTCGCCGGCGGCGTGGCCCGCAGCCGGGCCGACGCCCTCGCCTGGTGCGTCCGCCTGGTGGGCCGCAACACCGACACCTGGCTGGCGGAACTGCGCGATTCCCTGGACAAGGTCCAGCAGGTCCGCGCGCAGGGCCCGGACGTGGCCGGGTCCCCGGAACCGACGGACTCCAGGAAGTCCGAGTCCGAATAACGGAATTCCCCCACGGGCACGCATGATCCCGCAAGGCTGGCCACGACCACCATCCAGGGAGAGGCACGCACGATGACGACCACCGTCGAATACATCCGCTACCGGATCGCATTGGACGACCAGCAGGCCTTCGAGGACGCGTACACCCGGGCGGCCGAGGCCCTGGCCGCTTCGCCCGAGTGCATCGACTACGAGCTGGCACGCTGCGAGGAGGAGAAGGAGCGCTACATCCTCCGCATCCGCTGGACCTCGGTCGACGCCCACCTGGGCGGCTTCCGCAAGGGCGAGCACTTCCCGGCCTTCTTCAGCGCGATCCGGCCGTACGTGACGGCGATCGAGGAAATGCAGCACTACACGGTGACCGGCGTCGTGGGCACCGGAAAGGCCGCAGGGTAACCATGAGCACGACACCCACCATCTACGAGTGGATGGGCGGCGCGGAGGCGATGAACCGTCTCACCGACGCCTTCTACGCCCGCGCCCTGCGGGACGAGGTCCTGGCCCCGGTCTTCGCGGGCATGGACTCGGAGCACCCGCAGCACGTCGCGGTCTGGCTGTCGGAGGTCTTCGGCGGCCCGTCGGACTACTCCGCCCACCACGGCGGCCACCAGCACATGGCCACCAAGCACCTGGGCCGCGCGATCACCGAAGAGCAGCGCCGCCGCTGGGTGGACCTGCTCCTGGACACGGCCGACGAGGTCGGCCTCCCGACGGACCCGGAGTTCCGCGCGGTGTTCGTCTACTACATCGAGTGGGGAACCCGCATGGCCCTGATCTACTCGGGCCCCAACCCGCCCCCGGTCGACGCGGCCAAGATCCCGGTCTGGTCCTGGGGCCAGACCCCTCCGTGGGTCCCGAAGACCGCGACGGAATGACCGCGACGCACTGACCACGAGGGCCCGGCCCGGCTCCGCCCCGGCCGGCCTCTGCGTCCGGGGCCGGGACCGGGGTCCGGGGCGGAGCCCGGTCCTTCAGCCCCGCCCGGGACCGGGCCCGGCCAGCAGCACGGTGAGCGGCGGCGCCCCGTCCTGCCCGCGCCAGAAGTCCACGGCGTCCTCCAGGATCTCCACCAGGGTCTCCCAGTCGCCGGGCCGCTCGGCGGCGTACCCACGCCACGAGGTCACGGCCACGAGCCGGCCGGCGGCGTCCGGCAGCCAGGACAGGTCCCTCAGCGAGTCCGCCAGTGCGTCCCAGTTCCCCCCGAACCACTCCGGCAGCCGCAGGGCGTCCCCGCACCGGCGCATCAGCCCGGCCTTGCCCCGTACGCCGTCCAGGTCCAGCCGCACCGTCGTCCAGCCGGCGGCCTCGGCGGCGGCGAGGGCAGGGGCGAGCGGCTGCGGGTCGAGGGTCATCGGAGAACCGCCTTGAAGGTCTCGTAGTGGTCGTCCGTGTAGAAGAACTCCCCGCCCTCGCCCGTCACGATCCGCCGGGCCCCGCGGTCCCGCTCCCCCGGCGTCCTCACCGTGAACTCGTGGTAGTAGCCGCGCTTCTGCCGGGGCAGGGCCTTCTCGAAGTTCCCGAAGACCGCCCCGTCCTGGCGGTACGGATACGGCCCGCCCTCGTCGATGAGCGCCAGCACGTCCCGGGCCTGCCGCGGCAGCTCGGCGGCCCGTACGGTCACCAGCCCCCGCGCCCACGCCGGAGCGCCGGTGCTGGCGCCGGCGGCGGCGGGCGCGGACTTCTGCCCGCCACAGCCCACCGCACCGACCAGCGCGACGCACAGGAACACTGCCCCCAGCACGCGCAGCAACGACCGGGGCACGTTCCGAAAGATCATGCGCCGATCGTGCCAAATATCCGATTCGCTCGCGAATCGCCCGGTCGCCTCAGAGGGCGGCCATCTTGGTGTACGGACTCAGGATTCGTTTCTGGACCGAACCGAAGTCGACGAGAACAGCGATCCCCTCCTCGATTCCGACGACACGGCCGAGGCCGTGCTCATCGTGAGTAACCCGGTCACCGACGTTGAACTGCCGGATGGGCTGTTCCACGGGGGCCTTGAACGGGCTGGACGGCAAATGGCGGCGAGGTACTGCGGACTTTGTCATTGAAACCAGTATGCGCCCAGCGGGCCGCCTCGCGGCCCGCCGTTCGGATCTCAATTCCGGCACCATCCGCCGCGGCCGTGGCTACAGGTCGTCGGGGTCGGCCCGCTCCAGCGCCGGCCGCAGCCCCGGGGACGACTCGGTGAGCAGGTAGTCGGCGACGGCCGTATCCGTGACCAGGCTGGTCACCAGACCCGACCGCAGCACCGCCCCGATCGCGGAGGCCTTGCGCAGCCCGCCCGCGATGGCCACGACCTCGGGGATCCGGCGCAGCCGGTCCGCCTCAACGGTGATGCACCGCTCGCCGAGGTCGCGGCCGACACGCCGGCCCTCCGTGTCGAACAGGTGCGCCGACATCTCGGCCGCCACGCCCAGCGAGGCGTAGTGCTCCCGCTCCTCGTCCGTCAGCATGTCGTGGACGGTGGAGATGCCCGGCTCCCAGGAGCCGATGGAGACGGCGGCGACCGTCACCTTGTCGAAGTACTCGAAGGCGCGTGCGATCCCCGTCTGGTTGCGCAGCGCGGCCGCGGTCGCCGGGTCGGGCAGCAGCATCGGCGCGTAGATCGGGTGCGCGTCCCCGCCCGACACCTGCGCGGCCCGCCGCACCGCCTCCACGGACCCGCGCTCGGCGGTCCCCGCGTCGTACACGCCGGTCAGCTGGACCACGGTGCACGGCGGCAGCCGGTGCAGGGACGCGGCCATGTGAATGGTCGACCGCCCCCACGCCAGGCCCAGCACGTCGCCCTCGTTGACCAGCTCGCCCAGCAGGTCGGCGGCGACGGCGCCCAGGTTCTCCGGATCCGGCGCGTCCTCGGTGGCGTCGGCGGGCGACTCCACCACGACGGCGTGCCTGAGCCCGTACCGGGCCCGGAGCGCGTCCGACCGCTCCGCGTCCAGTTCCGCCGGAACCCGGATCTCGATCCGTACGAGGTCGCGTTCGAGTGCGGTCTCCAGGACCCGGGCCACCTTGAAGCGGCTCACGCCGAACTCCTCGGCGATCTGGATCTTGGACTTGCCCTCCAGGTAGAAGCGGCGGGCCATGGCCGCCGCCTGCACCAGCTCCGCGGGTCCCATCCGCAGGGCTGACCGTCCCGCCGACATTGCAGACACCGCGTTCTCCTCACTGCTGTTCACACTCTCGACTCGCCGTTCATCCTGTCAGATCCGACGGCCGTTGATCAGCCTGGACAGCCCCCGTGCACCGAGCTGTTCATCAACCCTTGGTTCAGTGGTCGCAAGCCCACGGCGCCGCGGCGATCGCCACGCCCGCCTGCTCACGCAGCGTGCTCACGGCGGCGGCCGGATCGACCGCGCCGTATACCGCGCTGCCCGCGACGAAGACGTCGGCTCCGGCCTCGGCGCAGCGCTCGATGGTCGAGGCCGAGACCCCGCCGTCCACCTGGAGCCACAGCTCCAGACCGTGCTTGGCGATCAGCTCCCGGGTGCGGCGGATCTTGGGCAGCATGATGTCGAGAAAGGGCTGGCCGCCGAAGCCCGGCTCGACCGTCATGATCAGCAGCATGTCGAGCTCGGGGAGGATGTCCTCGTACTGCTCGATCGGCGTCGCGGGCTTGAGCGCCATGGACGCCCGCGCCCCCTTGGCCCGGATCTCCCGCGCCAGGCGCACCGGCGCCGCTGCGGCCTCGGCGTGGAAGGTGACCGAACCCGCGCCGGCCTCCACGTACTGCGGGGCCCAGCGGTCCGGGTTCTCGATCATCAGGTGGAGGTCCAGCGGGATGTCGGTGGCCCTGCTCAGGGACTCCACGATCGGCATACCGAGGGTGAGGTTGGGGACGAAGTGGTTGTCCATGACGTCGACATGCAGCCAGTCGGCCCCCTCGACGGCCTTCGCCTCGTCGGCGAGCCGTGCGAAGTCGGCGGACAGGATGCTGGGATAAATCTGAGCGGCCATGCCCCAAGCCTGCCATGCCTCCGCACGGTTCCGGCCACGACCCTGCAAGTCGTCCGCGGCGCAGGCGCCGCTGCCCGAACAGGTCCGGCGCCCGGACCGGATGGAGCGTCGGATCTCGCGCCCGGGCCGGACGACGCCGATCGGTACGGGAACGGGGCACTCGTGCCCCGTTCTCCTACGTCACGATGGGCAGCGGCCCCTACGCCGTGCGCCGCAGCAGCGCCAGGTACATCGCGTCCGTGCCGTGCAGGTGCGGCCACAGCTGCACGTCCGGGCCGTCGCCCAGGCCCGGTACGCCCGCCATGTACGGCCGGGCGTCGATCAGTTCGGCGGACACCGGGGCCTGGCCCGCGCCCCGGCCCTTCAGGACGTCGTCCACGACCACCCGCGTCTCCGCCAGGTGCGGCGAGCACGTCGCGTAGCCCACGACACCGCCCACCCGTACCGCCGACAGAGCCTCCCGCAGCAGCCCGCGCTGGAGCGGCGCGAAGCCCTCCAGGTCCTCCGGGCGACGGCGCCAGCGGGCCTCCGGGCGGCGGCGCAGGGCGCCCAGGCCCGTGCACGGCACGTCCATCAGCACGCGGTCGAAGGAGCCCGGCCGCCACGGCGGACGGGTGCCGTCCGCCGCGATGACCTGGTACGGCCCGGGGTTGCCCGACAGGGCCTTCTCCACCAGGCGGGCGCGGTGCGGCTGCTTCTCCGAGGCCAGCAGGAAAGCCCCGCGCTGCGCCGCAAGCGCCGCGAGCAGCGCCGCCTTGCCGCCCGGGCCGGCGCAGCCGTCGAGCCAGCGGTCGTCGCGGCCCTCGACCGGCACGGCGGCCAGGGCCATCGCCACCAGCTGGCTGCCCTCGTCCTGGACGCCCGCGCTGCCGTCGCGCACGGCCTCCAGCGCGCCCGGCTCGCCGCCCTCGGCCATCCGCACGGCGTAGGGGGACCAGCGGCCCGGCAGCGCCGACTCCTCGCCCACGGCCGCGAGCAGCTCTTCCGGGGTGGACCGCCCCGGCCGGGCCACCAGCGTGACCTCGGGCCGCTCGTTGTCGGCCTCCAGCAGGTCCTCGATCCCGGCGCGCCCGCCGCCCAGCGCGTCCCACAGGGCGCTGACGATCCACCGCGGGTGCGAGTGGTACACCGCGAGGTGCTCCTCGGCGTCCTCCTCGTAAGGCGGCGCCACCCGCTCCAGCCAGCCGTCCAGGTCGTGCGCGGCGATCTTGCGCAGTACGGCGTTCACGAACTTCGCGCGCCCGTCCCCGAGCACCACCCGGGCCAGCTCCACGCTCGCCGAGACGGCCGCGTGCGTGGGGATCCGGGTCCCCAGCAGCTGGTGCGCGCCGAGCGAGAGCACGTCCAGCACCGGCGGGTCCACCTCCCGCAGCGGGCGGTCGATGCACGCCTTGATCACCGCGTCGTACGTGCCCTGCCGGCGCAGCGTCCCGTAGACCAGCTCGGTGGCCAGGGCCGCGTCGCGCGCCTGGAAGCTCTCGTCCTGGCGGGCCTTGCGCAGCAGCGGCGGCAGCACGAGGTTGGCGTACGCGTCGCGCTCGTCCACCGCCCGCAGCACTTCGAAGGCCAGCAGCCGGACGGGGTCCTTCTGGGGCCGGCGGTACGGCTTGGCCTGCTTGCCGGACGGCTTGCCGCCGCCCGCGGGACGCCGACTGGGCTGACGAGGCTGTTCGCTCACGTGAAAGGTGCTCCGGAGGTACGAGTGCTACGAGTGCTACGGGTGTGCGGTCAGGACAGGGAGACGGAAGAGGAGGCCGCCGGTACGACGAACGGCTGGGTTCAGCCTACGTCGGCGCCGCCGAGCCGTTCGCCGGGCGCGATCCGCACCCCGCGCGCCCAGTCGGCGCCCCGCATCGGCTTCTTGCCCTGCGGCTGCACCCACAGCAGCTCCACGGCGTGCGAGCCGGTGCCGACGTGGACGTTGTTCTTGGCCGGGGCCAGCACGCCGGGCTCCAGGTCCGTGCGGTCGGGCACCAGGCCGACCGAGATCAGCTTGAGCCGCTCCCCGCGGAAGACGGTCCACGCACCCGGTGCCGGGGTGCAGCCGCGCACGACGCGGTCGGCGCGCATCGCCGGGGCCGCCCAGTCGATCCGGGCGTCCTCCACAGTGATCTTGGGTGCGAGCGAGATCCCGTCGGCGGCCTGCGGGACGGCGCGCAAGGTGCCGTCCTCGATGCCGTCCATGGTGGCGGCCAGCAGTCCGGAGCCGGCGAAGGCGAGCCGGGTGAGCAGGTCGCCGCTGGTGTCGGTCGGCCGGATCTCCTCGGTCAGGATGCCGTAGACCGGGCCGGAGTCGAGGCCCTCCTCGATCAGGAAGGTGGAGGCGCCGGTGACCTGGTCCCCCGCCATGATCGAGTGCTGTACGGGCGCGGCGCCGCGCCAGGCGGGCAGCAGCGAGAAGTGCAGGTTGACCCACCCGTGCCTGGGGATCTCCAGGGCGCTCTTGGGGAGCAGCGCCCCGTACGCGACGACCGGACAGCAGTCCGGGTCGATCTCGCGCAGCCGGGCCTGGAAGTCGGGGTCGCGCGGGCGGGCCGGCTTGAGGACCTCGATCCCGGCCTCCTCGGCGCGCTCGGCGACGGGGCTGGCGACGAGCCGCCGACCGCGGCCGGCGGGTGCGTCGGGCCGGGTGACGACGGCCGCGACCTCGTGCCGCCCGGAGGCGATGAGGGCGTCCAGGGCGGGCACGGCAACCTCGGGGGTGCCTGCGAAGACGAGCTTCACTGGGGTCCTACCTCGCTATCTCGGCTGTCAGCAGCACATCAGTCTATGGGGCGCGGGGGCCGGGGGTGTCCGGTGGCCGTCAGGGGGCGTACGCACACACGCGCGCCTCTCGCATATGCCGACACGCCCCCAGAGCGTGACCTGGGCGCCGGGTGGCGCGTTGGTCAAGAGAGATTGACCAAAACGGGCCGCTTCGGGAACGGTTTCCGCGGCCCGATCCGCCCTTCAGCACCGGTTCGAGAGGCTTCTTCATGGCCGACCACGCCACCCACGACGCCCAAGCCCGGGCCAGCCTGCACCTGCTGGTGCGGGACATCGAGCGGGTTCGCCGGCAGGTGGATGCCCTGCGTACGCTCACTGCCCAGCTCGGCAATGTGTACCGTCCCCGCCGCTCCGGTCCGTCCACGGGCTTCGTCGTCTACGGCCGGGCGCCGGCGCCCACCGTCCGCCTCGCCCAGGAGCTGCGGGACAGCGTGGAGACGCTGGTCACCGCCGCCGTGGACTTCGACCGCTCGCTCGGCTTCTCGTGGGACGCGGTCGGCTCGGCGCTGGGTGTCACCAAGCAGGCCGTGCACCGGCGCTACGGTGCCCGGCGCGCGCAGGCGGCGGAATCCGCGGAGCCGCCGGCCGAGGCGACGACCACCCGGACGCTGGGGCCGCTCCCCACGATCCCGGCGGCCCGCTCGGTGCCGCCGCAGCCGCAGCGCGAGGACTCCCAGCCCGCCGCGAGCGCCCCCCGCTCCCCGGCCTTCCCGGGCCCCCGCAACGGCTGACCCGGCGCCCGCCGCCGGGACGCCGACCCCCGACGGCCCCCAGCCGGCCCCCCGACCCCGGCGGAGCGCCCCCACGGGCCGCCCCGCCGGGGTCGTTCGGCGTCACCGATCCCCTCCCCGCCCGCCCGGCGTGCGGCCGAGGCCCGCCCGCGCAGCGGCAGCCGGCCCGTCAGCCGATGTCCAGCGGGTCGATGCGGACCCTGACCGCCTCCGACGCCGGGACCCCCCGCGCCATCCGGGCGGCCTGCGCCGACTTCAGGGCCGCCGCCAGGGCCGCGCCGCTGCCCGGCGGGACGCGGACCAGCGCCCGCTCCCCCGCGGAGGGCTCACCGCGCCGCCCCACGAGGGGCACCGGGCCGAGGATCTCCGCGTCGGGCGGCAGCCCGGCGTCGGCCAGGAAGGCCTCCACCGCTTCGCCGCGCCCCGCCACCGCCGCCATCCGCGACACCGGCGGAAAACCGAGCTGCGCCCGCTCCGCAAGCTCCCGGACGGCATGGCCCACCGGGTCCCAGCGCACCAGCGCCTGCACGGGCCGCAGCGTCGGCTCGGCGACCACGACGACCTGGCCGTCGCCCCGGACCAGCGACGCGGCCGCGATCCACCGCCGCAGCGCGTCCTCGGCCGCCCGCAGGTCGGGCCGGGTCAGCATCGCCCAGCCGTCCAGCAGCAGCGCCGCCGCGTACCCCTCCCCCGCCGCGACCGGTTCCGCCCCCGGGGTGCACACGATCAGCGCCGGCCGGTCCGGCACCTCGTCCAGGACGTGGTCGCGCCCGGACGTCCGTACGGGCACGGCCGGAAAGGCCCGCCCCAGCTCCTCGGCCGTCCGCCGCGCGCCGACCACCTGGGCGCGCAGCCGGAACGAGCCGCACTCCTCGCAGTGCCAGGACGGTTCGGCCCGCCCGCACCACCCGCACTGCAGGTCCCGCTCGTCGGGCGCCTCCAGCGGCCCGGCGCAGACCGTGCAGCGGGCCGGCGTTCGGCAGCGCTCGCACGCCAGCCGGGGTACGTAGCCCCGCCGGGGCACCTGGACGAGCACGGGCCCGGTCTTGAGGCCTTCCCGTACGGTCTCCCACGCCAGGCTCGGCAGCCGCGCAGCCCGGGCCGCCTCGTCGCGGGCCAGCAGTTCGTCGCCCACGGTGCGGATCCGGGGCGCGCGGGCCCGCACCGTCTCGCGGTCGGCGACCAGCGGCCGCGCCCAGCCCGACTCGACCAGCTGGGCGGCCTCCACGGTGCAGCTCGTGCTCCCGGCCAGGAAGCCGCAGCCGTCGGTGACGGCGCGCAGTTCCAGCACCTCCCGGACGTGCGGGAAGGGGGCGCGGTCGTCGCTGTGGCTGGAGTCCCCGTCGTCCCAGACGGCGACCAGCCCGAGGTCCCGTACGGGCGCGAACATCGCCGCCCGGGTTCCGACGACGGCCCGCACCGAGCCCCGGCTCACGGCGAGCCACTGGCGGTAACGCTTCTCGGGCCCGGACTCGGCGGTCAGCAGCGCGTGCCGCCCCTCGCCGAGCAGGGCGGTGAGCGCCGTGTCCACGCGGGCGGCGGTCCGCCCGTCGGGAACCACGGCGAGGGCCCCGCGGCCGGAGGCGAGGGTGGCTGCCATGGCCCGGGCGAGCTCGTCGGCCCAGCCGGGGCCGGGCAGGGCGGTCCAGACGGCGCGCGGGGCGGCGCCGGTTGCGAGGGCGCGCAGGAAGGCGGGCCCGGAGCCGTACCGCTGCCAGCCGCCGGGGTCGGGCGCGGCGGGCGGGGGCAGCGGTTCGGGCGAGGGCTTGGCCTCGGCGCGGGCGTTGCGAGGGGGCAGGGCGAGCTGGAGTACGTCGGCCAGGCTGCCCGCGTACCGGTCGGCGACGGCCCGGGCGAGCGCCAGCATGCGCGGGCTCAGCACCACCTCGGGCGAGACGACGTGGGCGAGCGCGGCCAGCGCTCCGTTGTAGTCGGACTCGGCGCGGCGCTCGACGATGAAGCCGTCGATGAGGCCGCCGCCCTCGCGCCGGCCGCCGTGCACCTGGTGGGAGCCGGCGCCGAAGCGGACCCGGACGCGGACGCCCGGCTGCGCGGCCTCGGAGAGTTCGGCGGGGACGGCGTAGTCCCAGAGCTGGTCGAGGTGGAGCACGCCCTTGTTCACGAGGATGCGGGCAACGGGCAGCTCCTCGGCGAGGGCGGCCCCGCGCCATGTGCGGGGCTTCGCCTTGGGCGCCTTGGCCTTCGCCTCGGCGACCATCTCCCGGATCAGCGCCAGCTGCTCCGGCGGGGAATCGTTCGCGCTGCTCACACCTGCATTCTTACCAAACGCGACCGACAACGGCCGGGGGCCGGCGTCCTCCCGAGATCTTCACCGGCGGCGGGGGGTTTCTTCCAACACGGGGACGACACAACCGCTCCGGAAGTAACCGCTGCCTTCGCACCGGGAGGCGTGCGCCGGCATAGCCGCGATCACGGCGGGGCTCACCCGCGTTCCCCCGGGCATGCGGACGGCCCCGGACCGGGTCCGGGGCCGTCCGTCACGAGCGGTGGTGCTTACAGACCGGCGGCGGCGCGCAGGGCGTCGACGCGGTCGGTGCGCTCCCAGGTGAAGTCGGGGAGCTCGCGGCCGAAGTGGCCGTAGGCGGCGGTCTGGGCGTAGATCGGGCGCAGCAGGTCGAGG